>JADZFW010000110.1 GCA_020854235.1 Flavobacteriaceae bacterium | reverse complement strand
GGAAAAAAGTCTTTCTGATAAAAAAAGTTCTTCTGATGCTGAATGCATAATTCAAAATTGTTGGAACTCCTTGCCCGACGCATGGAACTTCTTGCCTGACGCATGGAACTCGCTGCATGACGCATGAAACTCCTTGCCCAAACTTGGTAATGCTCTACCCAAATCTTATTGATTCCCACTAAACCATGACGATGGCGATAAAATCCCAATAACCTGCCTCGCGGCTAGGCGGGCTTAATAACTCATTTAAACTGTTGGAACTACCGATACGACTGTTGGAACTACCGACACGATTGATGGAACTCGCGATACGATTGTTGGAACTCCCGACACGACTGTTGGAACTCCCGATACGATTGTTGGAACTCGCGACACGACTGTTGGAACTCCCGACACGACTATTGGAACTCGCGACACGACTATTGGAACTCCCGATACGACTGTTGGAACTACCGACACGATTGATGGAACTCGCGATACGATTGTTGGAACTCCCGACACGACTGTTGGAACTACCGACACGACTGATGGAACTACCGACACGATTGTTGGAACTCGCGATACGATTGTTGGAACTCCCGACACGACTGTTGGAACTCGCTATACGACTGATGGAACTCGCGACACGACTGTTGGAACTACCGATACGATTGTTGGAACTCGCGATACGACTGATGGAACTACCGACACGACTTATGGAACTCGCGACACGACTGTTAATGTCAAGACTACAATATAATTTGACCTACAAATAAAGGGATATCTCAAATGGATAAATAAAGAAGATAAAGTGTGCTGTTATTTTTGTTTAAGGTAGATATGTCGGGTATTGCCTACGCCGGCATCGCGTTCGTCTATTTCAAATCTATTGATGTTTTTTATCAGCGGCAGCAATTTGGGGAATCCGTAATTTCTAGGGTCAAAGTCGGGTTTTTTCTTGATGATAAAACTACCCAAAAGCGCTAAAAAAGTCCAACCGCTTTCGTCGGCTAAATCGTTTACACTTTCCGTTATTAATTTTATGGTTTCAGCGTCCACTTTGCTCAACGGTTCATTTTTGGGTTTGGGTTTGGATTTAGATTTTGATTTTTCAATACTCGTATTCTCAACTTTAGTTATTTTCAAAATTTCTAAATAAATAAACTTATCGCAAGCAGAAATAAAAGGTTGTGGGGTTTTCTTTTCGCCAAATCCTATCACAGTCATTCCGGCTTCTCGCAACCGGGTAGCCAATCGGGTAAAATCACTGTCACTCGATACGATGCAAAAACCGTCCACTTTACCGGTGTATAAAATATCCATAGCGTCTATAATCAAAGCACTGTCACTCGAATTTTTTCCGGTAGTATAACTGTATTGTTGGATAGGCGTTATGGCATTTTCCAGCAATACATTTTTCCACCCTGAAAGCGTCGGTTTGGTCCAATCGGCATAAATCCTCTTGATGGTTGGCGTCCCATTTTTTGAAATTTCTTCCAACATTTCCTTTACGTTTGCATAAGGGACATTGTCGGCGTCAATCAATACAGCCAATTTATCTTCTGCCATTTTTTAAATATTTTGAGTTGTAAAGTTACTTACTTTTTTGGATTCCGGCTCCAACTTGAGCTTTTTTAAAAGATTCTCTTTCAAAATCACAAATGACTTTTAAAGTCCTTATGGATTATTCATTCTTCATCCTCAAAATTACTTCTATTTACATAAACTTCAAAATAGAAGTAGTAATTACCAAATTGGCACATTAGCACATTAACTAATTAGCACATTAATTTAATTTTGTTGATAAAAACAATCCCCAACTTTCTTTTCACTTTAAAAATGTACTATTTTTAAACCCTAAAACAAAGCGTATTATTTTGAATTGCTGTGAGCGATAGACGCAAGGAAATCGTACGACAAACAACTTTTAACTACTCAAATCAAGTCTTTGATGTATCTTATATTTGACACAGAAACAACAGGTTTGCCGAAAAACTTTCGAGCTCCGATCACTGATACGGACAATTGGCCGCGCTGTGTACAAATCGCTTGGCAATTGCACGATGCACAAGGGGTTTTACTGGAAAATCAAGATTTCCTCGTGATTCCCGAAGGGTTTAACATTCCGTATGAGGCTGAAAAGATTCACGGGATTTCTACCCAACTCGCCGAGGCAGATGGAACATCGCTATTGGAAGTCTTGGAAGCCTTTAACGAAGCTTTGGCCAAAACGACATTTGTCGTGGGACAAAATCTGGATTTTGATTTGAAAATTATGGGTAGTGAGTTTTACAGAATGGGTATGGAAACGCCTTTACTGGATTTACCCGTTTTGGATACTTGTACCGAAACAACGGCTACACTTTGTCAATTGCCCGGTGGAAAAGGCGGCCGATTCAAATTGCCTACCCTTACCGAATTACACCAACACCTATTTCAAACTCCATTTGAGGAAGCGCATAATGCCACAGCCGATGTGGAAGCTACGGCGAGATGCTTTTTTGAATTAATTCGAAAATCGATTTTTACGACAACCGAATTACGTACTACTCCATCCTACTTTACCGAATTTCAAACCCATAATCCCAATCCCATTGGTGGATTTGGATTGAAACACGTCAATTTAAAAACCCAAAGCGAACGCTTGAAATCGACCGCGACTTCAAGTAAAGAAATACCGAGTAAACCTGCCGTTCACGGCGTTTTGGATGAGGTAGGATTTGCCCATCTACACAACCACACACAATTTTCTATACTCGAATCTACCCTTGAGGTCCAACAATTGGTACAAATGGCGGCTGCCATGCAAATGCCTGCCGTAGCCATTACCGATTTGGGAAATATGATGGGCGTTTTTAGTTTTGTACAGGAAGTCTTGGCTTACAATGCCAAAGTTGCCGCCGAAAACAAAGCCCTACCCGAAGGAGCTACCCCCAAAAAGACGATGGTTCCGATTGTGGGAAGCGAATTCAACGTTTGTGAAAACCACAAGGATAAAACAGTTAAAGACGATGGATACCGCGTAGTTTTATTGGCTAAAAATAAAGCCGGTTATCACAACTTGGTCAAATTATCCTCTATATCACACACCGAGGGTTCCTATTATGTCCCTCGTATTGACAAGGCTTTGTTGTTGGAATACAAAGAACATCTCATTGCCCTCAGTGGTAGTTTACTAGGGGAAATACCCGCCAAGATTTTGAACATGGGCGAACATCAAGCAGAAGAAGCGCTGCTGTGGTGGAAAAATGCTTTTGGTCCTGATTTCTATTTGGAATTGATGCGTCATGGATTGGAAACTGAAAATTACGTCAACAAAGTTTTATTGGATTTTTCTCAAAAACACGATGTAAAAGTAATCGCAACCAATGATGTCTACTTCTCCAAATCGGAAGATGCCGAGGCGCAAGACATTTTGATATGCGTCAAAGAAGGCGTCAACGTTTCCACACCCAAAGGTCGAGGCAGAGGTTTTCGAAGAGGTTTGGAAAACGACCAATATTACTTCAAAACACAGGACGAAATGAAGGCCTTGTTTGCCGACATTCCCCAAGCCATCGTCAACATTCAGGAAATCGTCGACAAGGTTGAAACCTACGCCTTGAAGAGAGACGTATTGCTACCCAAGTTTGTGATTCCGAATGAATTTTTGGATCCCGAAGATGAATTGGATAATGGCGTAAGAGGACAAGGGAAATATTTGAGACACATTACATGGGAAGGAGCTAAAAAGCGCTGGACTGAAATCAATGAGGAGATTACAGAACGCATTGAATTTGAGTTGAACACCATTATTACAGCAGGCTACCAAGGATATTTTTTGATTGTTCGAGATTTGATAGCCGAGGCGCGCAACATGGGTGTTTCGGTAGGTCCCGGTAGAGGTTCGGCGGCGGGAAGTGCCGTGGCTTATTGCCTTTGGATTACCAATATCGACCCCATCAAATACGATTTACTGTTTGAACGTTTTTTAAATCCCGATCGGGTGAGCATGCCGGATATCGATATTGACTTTGACGATGACGGACGTCAGAAAGTCATTGATTTTGTCAAAAACAAATACGGACAAGAAAATGTAGCGCAGATCATTACCTATGGAACCATGGGAGCCAAATCGGCTATCCGTGATACGGGTAGGGTATTGGAATTACCTTTGAATCAAACCGATCGATTGGCCAAATTGGTTCCCAATATTTCACTAGAACACATCGTCTACGAATCAGATAAAGGCAAAGAAAAAATCAAAGAACTTCGCCAAGAAGAGCAAGAACAAGTTTTGGAAATGCGTAAGATTGCGCAAGGAGAAGAATTGGAAGCCTTTATCTTACAACAAGCTTCCAAGGTAGAAGGTTCGGTGCGCAACATCGGTGTACACGCTTGCGGTTTCATCATCACTCCCGAAAAAATCACCAATTTGGTCCCGATTGCCACGGCAAAGGATACCGATATGAATGTTACGCAGTTTGACAACTCGGTCGTAGAAAGTGCCGGCTTGTTGAAGATGGACTTTTTGGGATTGAAAACCTTGAGTTTGATCAAAGATACCATCGAAATTGTCAGGGGTATACACAAAATAGATTTGGATCCGGATGCTTTTCCATTGGATGATGAAAAGACTTATGAACTGTTTCAACGAGGCGAAAGCATTGGAATTTTTCAGTTTGAGTCTACCGGTATGAGGAAGAGCTTGAAAGAATTAAAGCCCACCGTTTTTGCCGACTTGATCGCGATGGTGGCTTTGTACCGTCCGGGACCGATGGATTACATTCCTTTGTATATTGAGCGGAAACACGGCATTTCCAAGATTGAATACGATTTACCTCAGATGGAAACCATTTTGAAAGAAACGTATGGGGTTACGGTTTATCAGGAACAAGTGATGCGATTGTCTCAAATCCTTTCCGATTTCACGCGTGGGGAAGCCGACAAATTGCGGAAGGCGATGGGTAAAAAGCAAATTGAGATTTTGAACCAGTTGAAACCTCAATTCATAGAAAAAGGGGCAAAAAACGGACATCCCGAAGATATTTTGGAAAAAATATGGAAGGATTGGGAGAAGTTTGCTTCCTATGCCTTCAACAAATCGCACGCAACCTGTTACGCCTACATTTCGTTTCAAACAGCCTATTTGAAAGCCCATTATCCGGCCGAATTCATGGCTGCTACCCTGACGCACAACATGAGTGACATCAAAAAATTGTCTTTTTATATGGATGAATGCCGACATGCAGGCATTCCCGTATTGGGTCCCGATGTGAATGAGAGTTGGTATAAGTTTGCCGTCAATAAAAGCGGAGCCATCCGTTTTGGCATGGGCGGTATCAAAGGAGTCGGTCAAGGTGCGGTAGAAAACATCGTAGCCGAGCGCAAGAAAAACGGCTTTTTTACCAATGTTTTTGATTTTGCCAAACGCGTAGATTTGCGTTCAGTCAACAAACGGGTTTTTGAAGGATTGGCTTATGCCGGTGGATTTGATTCATTTCCACTTACCCATCGTGCCCAGTATTTTGCTTTGGATGATAAGGCCCAAACCTTTATAGACCGTGCCATCAAATACGGAAACCGCTTTCAAGAAAGTGAGAGTTCTTCCCAAATGTCCTTATTTGGAGGCGAATCCATTCAAACCACCTTACCCGAACCTGAAATTCCGATAGCGGAAGAATGGGGTATTATGGAAAAACTGTCCAAGGAAAAGGAAGTCGTCGGGATTTACATTTCTGGACATCCATTGGATGATTACAAATATGAAATGAAGTATTTCTGTAATGCCGATTTGAATATTTTAAAAGAACCTACAGAAAATCTGTTGAATCGCGACATGAGCATCGGAGGCATATTGACATCTGTGCAACATAAAATAGCCAAAAATGGAAAAGGTTGGGCTTCGTTTGTTTTGGAGGATTATGTCGAATCACATGAATTTCGGATTTTTGGTGAAGACTATTTGAAATACAGACATTTTTTCATCAACAATGCATTCTTATATGTGCGTTTTACCATGAAACCCAGTTGGAAAGAAGGCGAATTTATGACCAATTTCACCGGATTTCAAATGTTGCAAGACATCATGGGAAATTTGTCCAAACGCTTGACCATACACTTGAATATCGATAGCTTGAATAAAATGACTATGGATTATTTTTCTGAATTGATCAAAAAACACAAGGGCCAAAAAGAGTTGCATTTTATCGTGTATCAAGTACAAGATCAAATCAAATTGCACATGCCCAGCCGAAAGTTTAAGATTGAGATCAATCAGGAGTTGTTGCGTGAATTGGAAGATAGAGGATGGGGATTTGAGATTAAGTAGAGAAAAGGCACGATTTGTCTTTATGGTTTAAGATTACTGAATAATTTAGTATGTTGAGATATTCTTTTTTGATTTTTATGGGATGGGTTTCTTTTACTGTGTTTGCACAGGAAACACCGGCTTATTGGCAATTGAACATGGGGTATGGAAGTGCCATCAAACATCGGGAGAGTATGGGACATTTGGTAACGGAACATCCGTACTTGTTTCAATTGAGTTGGACCAAAACTTCAGATACAACTACCGTTTGGAAAAAACGGTTTAATTATCCGGATATCGGTGTAACCCTATCGCATGAAAGGTTTAGAAATGAAACTTTGGGGAACGTCACAGGATTGAGTTATTTTACCAATTACTATTTATTGAATCGCAACAATCGCAACCAACTGACTGCCGAACTCGGTTTTGGAATGTCCTATACTGACAGCCCATTTGATTTTGAGACCAACAATCAGAACAATGCTATGAGTAGCGGTTTCTTGTACAATCAATATCTCAAATTCAACTACCGTCATCCCCAAATATACCAAGGAGTAGGTATTCAAACCGGCATAACTTTTATTCATTTCTCCAATGCCAGCTTTAAAAGTCCTAATAACGGTATCAATAGTGTTTTTCTCAATATAGGTTTAAATTTTAATCCTTCATCTCAAGAAATACTTTACCCAAACAAAAAAAATTACGAAATAGTCAATTCCAAAAAACCTCTTTCACTGAGTTTGAAGTTGGGATTGGGTATTCATGAAGTTTATCCGGGATTGGGAACCAAACCGGTATATATAGGTAGTGCATTGTTCAGCAAACCCATTTCCAATTATTCACATGTGCAGACAGGTATTGATTTTTTTGCTTCAATGGCTGCAAAAGAATATGCCACCTTTCAATATATAGCCGGTTACAATCAAGTGGATGAAATTGTAGATTACAAGCAAATCGGACTTATTGTCGGATTTGAGCATTATTTTAAAAAATTGTCATTGGAAACCCAAATTGGGTATTACCTCTACGATCCGCTCCATCTCAATCGAACATTTTATGAAAGGTTAGGTGTAAAATATCACTTTGACAACCATCCTTATTCCGTAGGTTTGGGATTAAAAATTCACAATTTCAAAGCAGATTATACTTCTTTGGATTTTCAATACACTTTATTTTAATGAGAAAATTATTCGTGTTTTTATTTTCAATGTTTTTACTTTATTCGTGTCAGGATGACTGTGTGGAAAGTCCCGGGAAAATAATTACCCAGGAATTTGAAGTGGATGCCTTTTCCAAACTCATTGTGATGAACGGCTTAGAGGTACATCTTACACAAGGAACAATTCAAAAAGTGTTGGTACGAGCTGGCGAACACAAAATGGACAACGTCCATATTAAAGTAACCGACAATACATTGGAAGTAAAAGCAGATGGAAGTTGCCTATTGAGCGAAAATTACGATCCGATTTTGGTTTATATCACAGCACCAAATCTCACTTCAATAAGAAATTCGGGTGAATTCACCATTTATTCCGATGGCGTTTTGACTTATCCCAGCCTCAGTCTATTATCGGAAGATTACCAAAATTCATACTTGAATTATGGAAATTTTGATTTGCAAATTGACAATGAACATATAGAAGTTGTTTCCAATGGATTTTCCAATATCAAGATTGTTGGGCAAACTCAAAACTTATTTTTGGGATACTACAGTGGAGTGGGCAAATTTGATGGCACCGAACTCCAAGCACAGGAAATAGATTTTTTTCACCGAGGAGAAAACACTTTGAAAGTTAAGCCCATTCAAAGATTGAGCGGTGACATTTATGCTATGGGTGACATGATTTCATATTCGCACCCACCGGTAGTGGAAGTTGTGGAACATTACACCGGAAAATTAAAATATCAATAAACTCTTATCAATTAATCTTTAGTCAATTCCTTAAACATATGTTCGAGGGATTTATTTTTCTTGGTGAGATTTAGGATTTTGAGTCCGTTGTGTTGAGCAAAATCGAAAACCGCAGATCGCATGTCATCTTGAAGGG
>JADZFW010000109.1 GCA_020854235.1 Flavobacteriaceae bacterium | reverse complement strand
TTGAACCTTGAGACAAACCGCAAGGATTGGAATGTTTGATAATCGCACAAGCCGAATCGGTCAGTTCTTTTATTGAATTGACAGCTCCGGAGATATCGAGAATATTGTTGTAAGACAATTCTTTTCCGTGCAAGATTTTCATATCGTGAAAGGAGTTGGCAATACCTTTTTCTCTGTAAAAAAGGGCTTTTTGATGGGCATTTTCGCCATATCTCAAAGTTTTACCGTTTTCAAAGGCCAATCTCAAACTCTCTGTTCCCGTGTGATGATCCATCGTTTGAGCAATCAAAGCATCGTAATCAGCAGTGTGATTAAAAGTTTTGGACATCATTTTTTTTCGAAATTCATAAGAAGTCGTTCCACTTTCCGCTTTCATTTCATCGATAAAATCAGCATAGTCGGAAGGTTGAGTCAACACGGTTACATATTTAAAATTCTTGGCAGCTGCCCGAAGCATAGTTGGCCCGCCAATATCTATATTCTCTATTAAGGTGTCAAAATCGGCTCCTTGTTTCAATACTTTTTCAAATGGATACAGATTGCACACGACCAAATCAATGGGTTGAATACCTAATTTTTCAGCTTCGACTGCATCTTTTTCCCTGTCAAATAACAAAGCCGATTCAATCTGAAAAGAAATGGTTTTCATGCGGCCTCCAAAAGCTTCGGGATTTCCAGTAACTTTCGATATATCGGTTACCGAAATACCTTCCGATTCTAAAACAGATTTGGTGCCTCCGGTGGAAATCAATTCGACCCCATATTGTATGAGTACTTTAGCCAAATCGACAATTCCTGTTTTATCGGATACACTGAGTAGGGCTTTTTTGATTTGCATCTGTAGAATAATGTGTTTTGAATGTTGAATTTGATGTTTCGATTATTGAAAATTAATCTGTATCAATTTAAATATTAATTTCTTTCTAAAAACTGAACAATATTATCAAAGATTACTTGACCGGTTTGATGTCTTTCCAATGCTTTCCCATTAGCTTTCAAAACACTCCAATTGGGATGATTGTAGAAACTCAAAAATGCTTCGGGATGTGGCATGAGTCCAAAAACTTGGCCTGTTTTATTGACCAAACCGGCAATATTTAAATCGGCGCCATTGGGATTGAGTGGATATTGACCGGTAACTTGGCCTTCAATATCGGCATATTGCAAAGCGATGAGTTCGTGTTCGATGATAAGTTTTTGGAGGTGTTTGTCTTTGATGACCAATTTACCTTCTCCATGTCTGACAGGTAAGTCCAACAAGTCTAGATTTTTTAAAAAAGGCGTTTGTACTTTGGGATTAACTTTCACATGTACCCATCTATCTTCAAATTTTCCGGAATCGTTTTTCTCCAAAGAAGTTTCGGGTGTAAAATCGCCTTGAATATCGGGTAATAAACCCAGTTGAACCAACATTTGAAATCCATTGCAAATACCCAAAATAAATTTACCGTCTTTTAGAAAACGATCTATTTCTTCCATAAAAGTAAATCCGTTTTGCATTTTTTTGAATTTGATTTTATTGGACATGACTTTACCGGAAGCAATATCATCTCCAAACGAAAATCCGCCGGGAAAGTTCAGAATATCAAAATCTTGCAGTTGAACCGTTCCATCCAACACGTCGTTGAAATGGGCAATATGAAATGAAGCACCGGCATTGTGATAAGCTGCGCCCAATTCCACTTCGCAATTGATTCCGAAACCGGTGATGATGAGAGATTTGACCATGCTGAGTTGTGAAATTAGAAATTAGAGATTAAAAATTAAAATATTAATAAAATAAACCTGAAACATCAAACCAAGCCGTTTCTCCAACTGTTGTTTAAAGTTTTTGTTTCTATTTGAATGCGTTTATTTCCATTTGAAGTCACTTCAAAAACGGGTTCTTTGATGACTTGCCCCAGTTTAAAACAACGATTTTCCATAATGGCTTCAAATGCCTTACTGTTTTGAGGTTTGACACTGACGACCAAACGAGAATGAGATTCAGCAAACAATTTGACGGCATCGGTTGTATTACCCAATGCATTCAAATCGATTTGGACTCCTAAGTCGGTTCCCAAAACACATTCAGCTAAAGCTACAGCCAAACCTCCTTCCGACAAATCGTGAGCTGATGCTATGAGTTGCATTTCATTTGCTTTCATGATTTTGAGATACAAATCCTTGGCTTGTTCTTTGCGAACTTTGGGGACATTGGCTCCCAATTCTCCGTAGAGTTTGTAAAATTCGGAAGCACCCAATTCATCATACGTTTCCCCTATTTGATAGACCCAATCTCCGACGGTTTTAAAATCGGAAGTTACGACATTTCTGACATCATCCAGCTTAGAAACCATGGAATATAAAATGGTTGGGGGAACGGATATTTTAACTCCTTCCGCCTTAAAATCATTCTTCATACTGTCTTTTCCTGATGTCATGGGAATGTCAAAAAATGTCGCCATATCGTACAAACCGTCGCACATTTGAACCAATTTGGCTAATTTTTCTTTACCATCAGGGTTTTTTTCCGAATGATAATAGGAGTCAGGGACACAGAAATTATCATTGACAGTCCAAAAAATTCCATCATTGACTTGGGTATTGGGAAGTTTACCACCAACGGCAATGATTTGTCTCACAGCTTCATCAAAGGCTCCACACGACATTTCATAGGCGTCAATATCCCCAAACTTGGGCATGATGCCATTGGAAATTGCCAAACCTTCAAAACTATCATGTCCGGTACGCATGACCGCAGCATCTTGAGGAGATTGACCTTTATCACCCATCAAGGGCTTGATAATACTCTTGCCTTTGACTTCGTGGTCATATTTTCGAATGATGTTTTCACGCGAACAGATGTTTAAAGATTGCATCAAACGGAGCAAAATAGTATTGTAATTTTCAATTTTGATATGTGTGGGCTCATGCAAAATAGGGACTTCCCATTCAGCAGGCATTTTGCGTTGCGGAACGCCATTATGTAAAAAGTCTAATTCAATATAATTGATAATCTTGCCCTTATAACGCACATCCAAATAACCCGAATTGGTAAACTCGCCTATTTCTGTTGCTTCAACTTCATAATGCGTTGCCAAAAGCATAAACGCATTCAAATTTTCGGGTTCGACTACCAAAGTCATTCGCTCTTGAGATTCCGAAACAAAGATTTCCCATGGTTTTAAACCTGCATATTTCAACGGTACTTTCTCCAAATGTATCAGTGCACCATGCGTGGTTTCTGCCAATTCGCCAATAGACGATGACAAACCACCAGCGCCATTATCTGTACTGGATTTAATCAAGCCTTTTTGAGCTGCAATCCTCATGAAATCGGAAAGTTTCTTTTGAGTGATGGGGCTTCCTATCTGGACAGCCGACATGGGTGAGTGTTCATTGATTTCCGTCGAAGAAAAAGTAGCACCATGGATGCCGTCTTTTCCAACTCTTCCACCTGCCATGATGATGCGATCACCTATATCAATGGGTTTTTCCCAAGCGTTTTTTCCATTGTATTGCATGGGTAGAATACCACCTGTTCCACAGAAGACCAAAGGTTTTCCGGCAAAACGATCGTCGAAAACAACGGAACCGTTCACTGTAGGAATTCCCGATTTATTACCGCCGTCTTCAATGCCTTCTACGACACCATCCATGATGCGACGTGGATGTATTTGACCTTTGAGCAAAGGTTTTTCATAATTGGGAGATCCAAAACACAAAACATTGGTATTGAATAACAACTCGGCTCCTCCGATACCCGTACCCATGATGTCTCTATTGACACCCAAAATTCCGGTAATGGCTCCACCATAAGGATCGAGAGCTGAAGGAGAATTATGGGTTTCCACTTTCCAAGCAAACAGTTGGTTTTCATTGACTTTTACCAATCCGGCATTGTCATTAAAAACTTTAACCAACCAATTGTTTTGATTTTTTTCCAAATGTTGCTTAATAACATCTGTCGAACCTTTGATATGCGTTTTAAACAAGGAATTAATGGTTTTTTGTTCACCGGTAGTCTTGTTTACATACTGGATTTCTGCATTAAATTCTTTGTGTTTGCAATGCTCAGACCAAGTTTGGGCAAAAACTTCCAACTCGATATCAGTCGGTTGTAAGGATAAGCCCAAAACTGATCTTTGTGCCTTGATATCCGAACGATCAAAGTAATTTCGGATGGCGTGCATTTCTTCCAGATTGAGTGCTAAGACTTTGGTGTCTGACAATTGCTCCAATTGTAAATCCGTCAAATTTAAGTTGATGATTTCGACAGTTTCATCGGTGTGCAAACTCACTTTGGGTACGTAAGGGGCGTAGTTAAAAGAAGACGAACTTTTTGTAATATATTGAAAATGGTGAATAAGCGGATTTCCTAGAAAGTTGTGTGCAATTTTTTGCATGTCACTTTCTGAAAGGTTGTTTTCAAAATAGTAAAGTGTTTGGGTATAAATGTGTTGAACTTTGAGATCAATATCGGCATTTAGAAAATCGGCTAATGCCATTTGAGCAGAAGTTCCTTCATCGTCAGTAACGCCTGGTAATTGAGCAACAGCTATCAAACTTTTATAGTCAGGCGAATCAAACAAGGTATTGGTTAGAACTTCTTTACTGATTTCATTTCTCAAACATTGGTTGGCAAAATCGCTCAACGCAACATCGGACATTTCGTAGTCCACGTCGTACCATTTTGAAACCATAACTTTACCGGTTTGAATGTGTAATTGATGTTCACATTTCTCCTGTATATTCAAAGCTTTGGCATCTTTGAGATGAGGTTTAAGGTAGGTTTGTATGGAACTTAACATATTTAATTTGATAATTTGGAAATTTGAAATTTGAAAATGTGTCCCGAAAGCTTTCGGGATTGCTAATTTGCTAATTTGATAATGTATTAATTAACTAATGTGTTAACTTGTTAACTAACTAATTTACTAATTTGCTAATTAGCTAATTAGCTAATTTATACTTCAAGATTACAACACTAATCAAATAAGCAAAAAACTAATAAATTATATTCTTTAAACGTAATTATTCAAAATATTTTAAATAAAAAAAGCCTGTCGTACAGACAGACTTTATTCATATTTTTTGTTCAGTTGAAAAGTCGGGAAATTTACTTGTATGGTACTTTCAGCCGACACTTTTCCCGCAACTCGGCATTCGTACTGCATCTGTTGGGCTTTTTGCAAAATATCGGTTTGATATTGTTCATCTGCAATAAAGAGCATTCCATTGCCCATATTCCACCACAAATAGGCATCTTCGTTGGAAATATTTCCAATTTCCTGTACCTTTTTCATAAAAGGTAAAGGTTCGTAAAGATGATCCAATTGGGCGCCTAACTTATTCACTTTCAGCACGCGATGGAAATTGTCAAAAATACCGCCACCTGTGATGTGTGCTACTCCGGTTAAATCAACACCCATTTTTACCAATTCAGTAATATAAGGTGCATAAATTAAGGAAGGTGTAAGGAGAACTTCTCCCCACGTATGGGTTGTATCGTATTTTTCAAGGTGCCACAAATCTCCAAAACGTTCTTGCATGATGCGTCGGACGGATGAAAAACCATTACTACGAAAACCTCGGCTTTTCAAACTGAAAACCAACTGTCCGGGTTGTACTCGGCTTCCATCAATTCCTTCCTTGAGTTGATCGGGTAAAACGCCAATGGCTGTAGAACTCCAATTGAAATGCATTTTTTCACCATATCCACCTATGCGATTACCCAATTCAGCAATTTCTCCTCCGGTAATGGTAATTCCCGAAAAATTACAGGCTTCAGAAAGCCCTTTCATCAAATGCTCGATGATTTCGGGATCGAGGAAATCTACATCAATGACATTGGAAAGATTGGTGGGTTCAAAACCTACTGCCACCAAATCATCGGCAACCATAGCTACCAAATCATAACCTAAAGTATGGTAAATACCGGTGCGTTCAGCCAATTCGGCTTTGGTGCCAATTCCATCCGACCCGATTCCGATGCGTTGGTTTCCGAAAAGTAAGAGATTGGAAAATCCGCCATTGGTTTTAGAGCCGACTGCTCCTTGTTTCCCTTGGCGGTTAGGGAAAGTTTTGATGGCATACCCGTAGGCAATTTCAGAAGATCGATTTCCGAGGTTGATATCAACCCCGCTTTTTTTCTGCATGATTTACTGGGTTAAGTGGCAAAATTATTCTAAAATAAGAGAATGTCAAGTTAAGATTTGCAGTTTTAGAAAATAGTTTTCAACACTTGTTGAAAGGGTTTAAGGCTTCTAGTCTTTAAAGGCTGGAAGCTTTAAACCAATGTTTCAAAATCTCCAAAGTATATTTTCCGGCAACTTCTTTTGCAAATAAAGGAAAATCCACATGCGCATTGGCATTGGCTTCGTCTGAAATAATTCTGATAATTTGGTATGGAATCCCGTATTCATAACATACCTGTGCTACGGCTGCGCCTTCCATTTCCACACAAAGCGTATCGGGATGATGTAAAAGGATGCCGTCAATTTGGGATTTTGAATGCACAAAAAGATCACCACTGGCTATTTTGCCATGATGTAATTGGGGCTTTGAAATCCCGAAATTTTCTAAGGTTTCCTTGCTGAAATATTCTGCATATTGATGGGCGAAATGATGGATAGCATTTTCTAGATTTGCTTCGAAATGCGGGTGGAAAACGGATTTTTCCAAAAGTGGAATTTCAGTAGGCGGAAATAAAGGACTGGCATTCATGTCGTGTTGGACCAATGCATTAGCCAAGACAATATCCCCAACTTTTACCTGTGGATGAATCGAACCCGCAACACCGCTGAAAACGATTTGATCCACTTTAAAAGTATTGATTAATTGCGTAACAGTTGTCGCAGCGGCAACTTTTCCCCATCGAGAAAAAACCAAAACCAATTCTTGATTTTGAAAAGTTCCACGATAAAAAGTTCGTTGACCTATGACTTGACTTTCCACATTTTCAAGTTGGGATAAAACCCTATCCATTTCTTCGTACATGGCACTGATAAGACCTAACATAAATTTATTGTTTATATTTACAACTGCAAAAATAGGATTTATAAAGCTTATAACCGAAATCTCATTTACATGAAACCCTACCACCTCACCGGACGAATTTGGCTGACCTTAAATAATGAAACTGTTTTAGGGGATGGCAAAATTCACTTGTTGCAAAATATCCAACAAATGGGTTCGCTCACCAAAGCTGCCGAAAAGATGGAAATGTCTTATCGCAAGGCTTGGTTTAGTATCAATCAAATGAATAAAACAGCCGAACATCCAGTCGTTAATCTTACTCGTGGAGGTAAAGACGGTGGTAAAGCTGAATTGACCGAATATGGACTCCTACTACTAGATGCCTTTTTAGTGCAAAAAAGAGCTTTTGAAGATTTTTTAAACATTCAAAATTCTGAATAATTTTTTTCTAATGTGTGGAAATGATTTACATTTGCATTCGTTATTCCTTTAAGGTAATAACGAATTTGTTTTATTAAAAATAATTTTTTCATGTCATCATTTCATAAAACTTTAATCCTCACATTGCTCTTGAGCCCAATTTATCTTTTGGCTCAAACCGAAAAAGACAGTATAACCCAAGTATTTCAATTGGGTGAAGTCGTCATTCAAACGTCACCTCAAAAAAATCAGGTAAAGACTGATGAGATCATCCGTTTCAACAAAAAAGATGTGGCTGAAACATTAGACCTTTTACCTTCCATATCCATGAATACAGTAGGTGGTAGAAATGAATCTTCTGTCTATTTACGAGGTTTTGACATCAGAAGTATTCCTATTTATTTGGATGGAATTCCTGTATATGTGCCTTATGACGGGTATGCCGATTTGTCTCGGTTTACCACAGCCGATTTGGCTAAAATCGAAGTTTCCAAAGG
>JADZFW010000108.1 GCA_020854235.1 Flavobacteriaceae bacterium | reverse complement strand
TTCCTTTGGGAATAATCAAATGATCTCCGTAGGAAAAAGGGATGGAACCCAACATGGTTTTCAAAGTGCCCTTGCCTTGATGTACAAAAATCATTTCCCAAGCTTGAGAATTTTTGTAAAAGTAATCTTGCATGGATTTACGCGGTGCTGCCAGGCTGATGAGGATGTCGTCATTGCCCAATACCACTTGCCGACTTTCTAGATAATCATCTTGTTCGGGAACGTCATACCCTTTGAAACTTCGGCTGATCATGCCTTCATGCGCTGTATAGTGAGGCGTGACGTCTATGGGTTTTTCTACTTCCAATACCAATGTAGGTCGGTGTGTATGGTATGTTAGGGTATAATCGCTAGAAAATCCTTCGGATGAAATCAATTGCTCTGAGTAGAGTTTGCCATCGGGACGACGAAAAGTAATGTGTCTTTTTTCGGGAAGTTGACCTAAATGATGATAACTGGGCATAGGAGTCGTATTTTAGAATTGATTTAGGAATTTGAAATTAAATTCATCACCGCTTTGGGAACCAAACTGGAAATATCGCCTTTATGCAAGTAAATATCTCTCACAATGCTGGAACTGATGTAGGATGTAGAGGCACTGGTCAATAAAAAGACCGTTTCTATGCCCGATAGTTTTCGATTGGTTTGGGCAATGGCTTTTTCAAATTCAAAATCGGCAGGATTGCGCAAACCACGCAGGATGTAATCGGCTTCCACTTTTTTGCAGAAATCAATGGTCAAACCGTTGTAGGACATGACTTTTATGCTAGGATAAGCTTTAAATGTTTCCCTGATAAACAGCATCCTTTGATTTTCATCAAATCGATATCTTTTATCGGCATTGGTTCCTACAGCTATGATGATTTCGTCAAATAAATCAATGGCTCTTTCTACGATATCTACGTGTCCCAAGGTGATTGGATCAAAGGATCCGGGAAATATGGCGCGTCTGTTGGTCATGTTTTTTAAGGTCTAGGTTTGCTTGTTTTTGTGAATCATTTCACTCAATAACTTTCTGGCTCGGAGCAATTTTACTTTGACATTGCTCATGGGTTCATCCATTTCGGCTGCTATTTCTTTCAAAGAATACTCTTGAAAGTAGCGCAAATTAATAATTTCTCTGTAATGTGGCTTGAGATTTTTAATGTGATGCAGTAATTCGGCCAATTGTTGTTCCTGAATCAACTGATCTTCAGGGGACAAAGCATCATCGGGAATTTTAAAAACTTTTTCCTTTTCGATGTCGAGTTCTTCAAAAGCATTTTTTTGAGATCGGAAATAATCGACAAACAAATTGTTGGCAATGGTCAGCAACCAATTTTTAAAAGGATATTGGTTGTCGTATAAGTCCAATTTATCAAAAGCGCGCGAAAAGGTTTTGATGGTCAAATCCTCTGCTTCGTGTTCGTCATCGCATTTGGCATTCAAAAACCGATGTATATCGCCCCAATAATGATTCAACAAATCCGTATAAGCCATTTGACTTCCGGCTTTAGCTTCGGTTATGGTTTTATGTAAGTTGAATTTGGACATAAATCTTTACCAATTCTTGGGTTTACGAATACCATTGGAAATAAATAATCCTCCTTGCAAAAGAATTAAAATGAGTTCCAAAAGTGGTGCCTTCCAGATTAAATCGGTTTCATTGAGTTTTTTGGAAACCGGAATAAGTGTGTAATAATAGGCAATAAAACGTAAAAGTACAATAAAAAGTACAAGAATTGAAAAAGGATAGTGTAAAAGTAGTAGGAGAAACAGGCTGTAAAACAGGACTTGCGTTCCATAAAACAAAGCCAATAAGACTTGGTGAATGGGTTTGTATTGAGTTGCAGTGGTGATGTGTCGTCGTTTTTGATGCAACCAAGAAGCCCAAGTAGTTTTGGGTTTGGAAAGGGTATGCGCCTTTTCGTGCCACAGGCAAGCCACATTAGTAGCCGTTGCATTTTGACTGACGAGCAAGTCATCATCTCCCGATTTCAAATGCTGATGGGTTGCAAATCCGTTGTTTTGATTAAAAAGGGAATGGGTATATCCCAAATTCCGACCTACACCCATATAAGGCAGTCCGTGCATGGCATAACTGAAATACTGCCAAGCCGTGAGCAAGGTTTCATAGCGAATGACAGCGTTGAGTAAAGTAGGTTGATTTTGGTAAGAACCATAACCCAACACGATGGATTTATCCTTGCCAAATCCTTGAGCCATTTCGGAAATCCATTGCGTGGAAACCGGCATACAATCGGCATCCGTAAAAAGAAAATAGTCGTAAGTCGCTTTTTGAATCCCAAAGGTCAAAGCCTTTTTTTTATTGCCGGTTGTATTCGCTTTGTCGGACTTTTCAAACCATTTGATACGGGAATCATCTTTTGCAAATCGTTGCATGACCTCGGAAGTAGTATCGGTTGAATGGTCGTTGATCAAAATGATTTCAAACGAAGCATAATTTTGTTGCAATAAAAGAGGTAGGAGTTGTTCTAGATTTTCAGCTTCATTTTTACAAGCGATGAGAATGGAAATAGGAGCGTTGAATGTCACTACTTCCAAAGGCGAAGCAAAGGCAAATTTTCTAAAAAAAAAGCCGTAATAACCCACCTGAAGGAGCGTTATTACGGCTAGTAAAATAATGAGAATTTCGTTCAAATTATCGTTTGATCGATTTTACAAAAATTCTCTGTTCGTCGTGATCATGGTCGTGGTCGTGATCGTGTTTGTCTTCATTTTGACAAGCCCCATGTCCGCCACATCCACATGATATACCCTGCGCTTTGAGTTTGATATTTTTAGACGCACAAGTTCCTTCAAATTGTCCGTCTTTTTTACCCCAAAT
>JADZFW010000107.1 GCA_020854235.1 Flavobacteriaceae bacterium | reverse complement strand
CCAATTGTTGAATCATTAAATAGTATAGAAATGTTGACTATATGCGAAAATAACGTAGCAAAAATCGAAGCGATATGCCGAGAATTTAACAATGATAAAGGTGAATTGATCAACGTGTTGCACAAAGCCCAACACACTTTTGGTTATTTACCCGAAGAAGTACAGGAAATCATTGCCGAGAACTTACACACTTCGCTGGCACATGTATATGGCGTCGTGTCATTTTATTCCTTTTTCACGATGATTCCCAAAGGTGATCATCCCATCAACATCTGTATGGGCACGGCTTGTTATGTACGTGGTGCTGAAAAAGTATTGGAAGAGTTTAAAAAACTCTTAAACATCCAGGTAGGACAAACCACTGCCGACGAAAAATTCTCCTTGAGCAGCCTGCGTTGTGTAGGTGCTTGCGGACTAGCGCCGGTGGTGTTGGTAGGTGACAAAGTCTATGGACGGGTCACCTTGGATGGGGTACAGGAGATTTTGGATGAGTATAAAGGGTAGTTCGAGTGATTCAGAAACCTTTATAAGAGCATAGAGAAAAGAGAATAGATGTCATGATTTATTCTCTTTTTTTTGTTCCGCAAAAGTCATAAAATGCGAAGAGGGTTTACTAGAGATTCCAACTTTGTCAAAGTTCAAAACTTTGACAAAGTTCCAAGTATCCCCTAAACCTCCCCCAAAAAAGCATTCAAAGCCTTCATCAATTGTTCTGGGGTTAAGGTCTTCATTTTGTCAAATGGATTCACTACCGGTTGGGCGCTATGGGCAAAAAAAACAGATGTTTTTTAAATAAATATCTATAACCTCCGTATGCAATTTCTCTTCTTAAAGTAATATTAGAATAGCCTAAATACAAGTTAAAAAAACTCACAGGAAACCCAAAACCACTCAGAAAGCTATTAAATTCAATAGATATTCAATATTTATTGGTAGAAGTATAATGACTCCCAAACCTACAAAACCTCTAATTTACTATCCCATCTTGCATCATCTTCACTACACTACAATCTGCTAATCTGCCAATTTACAAATCCGATGCACTGAGTCTGTCGAAGTATGCTAATTTGCAAATTTGCTAATCTGCATCAAACCCCATTAAACTAAGTAAATCCCTTAGATGTAATTTAGAAATCCCTTTATTGTACGTTCAGCTAGATGTAAATACATTTGAGGTACTTTTTTAAACCAGCAATATTTAAATATTTCGTATGAAAAAATATGTATACCTGATGCTGTTCATGTTCGTCGGTAATATGATGCAAGCGCAAGAACTCAACGCCGGATTTGACCTATACAGTCGATATGTATGGAGAGGTCTCGACCTAGGCGGAAAAAGCCCCAGTCTACAACCTTGGGGCAATGTAACTTTTAAAAACGACAAACACAGTTTGGTCGTCGGTGTTTGGGGAGCCTTTACCGTAGCCGGAACCTCCAATGACGAAACCGATTTAAGTCTCAACTACACCTATAAAAAGACCTTAAATGTAATTGTGACCGATTATTTCTTCCCCGGATTGAACACGGGAAACAAAGACGATTATTTCGAATGGCGTCCCAATCAAACTGGACACTTACTCGAAGGAACCGTTTCATTTTTGGGAACCGAAAAGATACCCGTCTCCTTGCTGTTTGCCATGAATTTTTACGGCAATGATGCCCGTCAATCCAATGGAGACCTCGCCCTGTCCAAGTACGTCGAACTGGGGTATAAACGAAACATCAAAGGTTTGGATGTCAACTTTTTTGTAGGAGGTTCACTCGACGACCCCGATGAAGAAGCAGGAGAAACCGGATTTTATTTGAATCAAAGACCGGCAATTACCCATATCGGATTGAAGTTTACAAAACCCTTGAAAATAAACGAAACATTCGAATTGCCGATTCAGTACAGCCTATCGACCAATCCGGATCAGCAAAAGATATTCTTTGCTGTGGGAATTTCTATCTAATTCATAATTTAATAACCTAAACATGTTAAAATTAATTTTCTTAAATGTAGGAGTTCTGGATACGGGATCTACAGGTTTTATGTTGCTTGCAACCAGTTTAGTTATGTTGATGACTCCGGGATTGGCTTTCTTTTACGGTGGATTGGCCACCAAGAGAAATATTCTGGGCATCATGATTCAAAGTTTTGTTTCCTTGGGTTGGACGACCGTTTTGTGGGTTATCTTCGGATATTCCTTGTGTTTTAGCGGTGGCGAAGGAGGAATCATCGGCAATTTTGACAAAGCATTTTTATCGGGAATTTCCATCGATACGCTTTATGCCGGTAATGGAAAAATACCCGAATTGGTATTTATCGCTTATCAAATGATGTTTGCCATCATCACTCCGGCACTGATTACGGGAGCCTTCGTAAATCGAGTTTCCTTTAAGTCTTATTTTATATTTCTAACCGTTTGGCAAATATTGGTTTATTATCCCTTTGTACACATGATATGGGGAGGTGGCTTATTG
Source organism: Flavobacteriaceae bacterium (assembly GCA_020854235.1). Classification (GTDB taxonomy): domain Bacteria; phylum Bacteroidota; class Bacteroidia; order Flavobacteriales; family Flavobacteriaceae. The sequence continues at coordinate 16,307 of JADZFW010000107.1, read as the reverse complement.
GCACAATGGGGCGTTTTGGATTTTGCAGGTGGTATTGTAGTACATGCGACAGCCGGTTTTGCGGCTTTGGCATCTGTCTTCTATGTGGGCGCTAGAGTTGATAAAAACTCAACTCCCAATAGTATCCCACTCGTTGCTATAGGAAGCGGATTGTTGTGGTTTGGTTGGTATGGTTTTAATGCCGGTAGCGAAGTGCAAGTGGATAATATTACTTCATTAGCATTTTTGAATACGGATATAGCAGCCTCTTTTGCCACCATGTCATGGCTGGTAGTGGAATGGATGCGGGAAAGAAAACCCAAGTTTGTGGGACTATTGACGGGTTCCATCGCCGGATTGGCTACCATAACTCCCTGTGCGGGATTTGTTCCCCTCTGGGCTTCACCACTCATTGGAATTGCAGCAGGGTTGGTATGTTACCTAGCAGTTCAATTTAAAAATAGAATGCAATGGGATGATGCACTCGACGTATGGGGCGTACACGGTATGGGTGGCGTTTTGGGAACGATACTTTTGGGTGTGTTTGCGTCCAAATCGATTAATGCAGCCGGTGCCGATGGTTTGATTTACGGTGGAGGCCTTTTCTTTTTGAAAGAAGTGGTAGCAGTCGTCATAGCCGCGGCATATGCCTTTGTATTTACCTATTTGATGTTAATCATCATTAATAAAATCACTCCGGTTAAATTAAACGAGGAGGAAGAAAAAGAAGGATTGGATGTGGTCATTCATGGTGAAAAAGCTTATGATGAAGGAGCTTTGTAAAGCTGTGGCGTAAACCATTTATACAAGCATCATACTGCCTGAAATCTAAAACAATTGTTTGTCTCAGAATTCAGGCAGTTTTTTTAATAAATTTGTTCCGCTCAACTGCATGCCTTATGTTTGATAAATCAATAATAAAAAAATTTACCCTCCTGTATATTATTGTTGGTTTTTCATCCCTTTCCCTCATCGGCTTTTATTCTTATTTCAAAGCCAAAGCCGCCCTCAATTTCAGAGCAATAGAACAATTGAATACGGTCAAGTCCATTAAAAAGAGCCAAGTTGAAAGTTATTTCAAAAATCTGAAAGATAGCATTTATAATTTGAACACTTTGAATGCCATCCTTTTGGATACCCTACATACCGAAGGAATTGGCAAGACAGGTGAGGTATATCTAGTCGATGAAACCTATACCATTTTGACACCTTCTCGATTCTATTCACATTCTGGTATCAAAGCGGCAACCAAAAGTGTAAAAGCGGCTTTTCAAAACAAAAGCGGACATTGGGTAGCTAAAGATTACAGAAATGTGAAGAGTTTGGCTTCTTTCGGCAAACTCGATATTCCACAACACAATTGGGTCATCGTGGCTGAAATTGATTACGATGAAGCCATGGTACCTATCAAAAACTTGCGCAATGATTTGATATTTGTTTCCATTGTGTTTTTAATCTTGATTCTCTCCATTGCCCAAGTCATCACCACGGATATCATCCTGCCAATTATGAAATTTAAAAATTCAGCTGTCAAAATTGGGAAAGGTGATTTTGATGCCAAAGTCGATATTAAGACCGAAAATGAATTTGGAGTATTGGCGACCTCTTTCAATCAAATGATAGACGATATACAGAAAAATACAGTAGAACTATTGGAAGAAAAAACCAAACGAATTTCGGCTTTGTACGATGGACAGGAATTTGAACGGCATCGCATTTCGCGTGACTTGCACGACGGACTTGCCCAACAATTGATTGCGGTCAAGATTTCTCTGGAAAACTTGATTAACAGAAATGAAATGCACAATAAGGAAAAAGTCAATCAGATAAAAGCGCAAATCAATAGCTCTATTGATGAATTACGTAAAATTTCCTACGATTTGGCACCAGCCGGAATCATGGATTTTACGATTGAAAATGCTTTGCAAAACTTGTGCAACCAAGTCAAAAACAACACGGGGTTACCGGTAGACTTTTCTGCCTTTGGCAATTTTTCACCGCTCAATCAACGCACCAAAATCTATCTGTACCGCATCGTTCAAGAAGCCTTATCCAATACGATCAAATACGCAGAAGCTTCCCAGATTCACATCCAATTGACCGAAACGCCAACCCATATCGTTCTCATGATAGAAGACAACGGTAAAGGATTCGATTTTAATTGGGCCAATTTGGGATTGGGAAAAGGCTTGATCAATATGCGAGAAAGAAGCATTCTGCTCAATGGCACTTTTGATGTGGAAACACTACCCGAGCAAGGAACAACCATAAGAGTCAAGATAAACAAAGACCAAGATGCATCCAAAAATTAAAATATTGTTAGTTGACGACCACCAAATCATCAGAGATGGTGTGCGCACCATGATCATAGACGAAGAAGATATCGAGTTTTTAGGCTGTGCCGAAAATGGAGTAAAAGCTTTGGAAATGATTGAACAGGCCATTCCCGATGTCGTGGTCAGTGATATTTCCATGCCCGATATGACCGGAATAGAATTATGCTCCAAGATGAGCGCTTTGAACATTCCATCCAAAGTGTTGATATTGTCCATGTACACCACCGATGATTACATCTTCAACGCCATACATGCCGGTGCCAAAGGCATTTTGCCCAAACAAGATACCACCAAGGAAATGTTGCTCGAAGCCATCAGAAGCATTCATGCGGGTACTGAATATTATGCCCCATCTATCTCCAAACAATTGATGAATACCTACGTTTCCGGAATTAAAAAGGGAATACAAACCGACAATTCTTCGAAATATGCACTTACTCAACGCGAAAAAGAAATCTTAAAACTCTACGTCGAAGGGTTTTCAAACCAAGAAGTGGCACAAAAGTTAAACATCAGTGGCAGAACGGTTGAAACCCACAAAAACAACATCATGCAGAAATTTGAGTTTAAAAGCACCGTTGAAATGGTGAAATTTGCCTTGAAAAACAACATTGTCAAACTGTGATTTCGTTTCTTCTACAATTAACCTGAGTTAGATTTAGTATTGTAAACCATACGATAATTGAGTGAATCGACCAAATCCCCAAAATCTAATCCCGATAGCTGGGACTAAAATCCAAAACGAAAATAAAATAATTGGCTATTATTTCATCGAGTTATTCCTTGAGAATCACTTGATAATGCAAGATACCTTGGCTTTCAACCTTAAGGGTATAAACCCCTGGCGACCAACTGGAGGTGGGAAGAGAAGTATGACGTACAAAGTTTCCTTGATAAACACTTTGACCTAAAGCATTGATAATTTCAAAATTTACATTTACCATTTCGTCTTGTAGTTCTAGGTACAACACATCTGAAACCGGATTGGGGTAGGAGGTTACCTTGAGGTTTGTTTCAAAAAAAGAAACAGGTAGGCTTGAAGGATAAAAAACACGCTTGATGATGAGTTCGGCATCCTGTTGATTTGTTGGACTTTGCCCTTGAAACAACCAAAAATTGAGATGTAGTCTTTCATTGCCTGCATTGGGAATTTGACTTCCGGTATAATTCCATTCGTTTATGAGATAAGAAGCCGAAGGCAAAATGGGATGGTGTCCGTGGTAGCTCTGAAAGAAAATGGAGGAATTGTTCCATTCAAAGAGATGAGTGGAATAAGCTCCTGTCAAATTTAAATCAAAGTATTGTTGGTTATCGGAAGAGTAAGGAGGTGGTTGAACGGTATACCATCCAGAAGGATTGGAAGGATTGCCCCATTTTGAAAATTCAACATCAATTTCATGTTGGTCATCTTCATAGGTGAAAAGACCTACTACTATTTGAGGATCGTAGTTTTCTAATGGGCTGTCAACATAAAATTGATAAGTTCCATACCCTAGGGATTGTTGGGCATATATTTCGGAACAATACCAAGTATCACCAATTTTTCGAATGGTCAAATGCAAATCTCCATTGCCATCAACCCATACTTGGTCATCCGCATCCGACCATTGATTGGGACCCGGTCCACCGTTGCCATTCCTTACATACCAATCCATTCCGGCAAAAGAAACGGTCTTTTGTGCAAAAGTTGGGAGCAAACCCCACAGAAGTATCAAAAAAAAAGTTGGTTTGGTTGTATGCATTTAAGCACTATTTTCTATTCTCTATTCTAAATTCTAATTTCTAAATTCTAATTTCTAATTTCAAAACGTATCCAAACTCTTCACTCGCAATTCCTTCCCCTGTAAAATCGCTTTCATAAAAGAACCGCATTTCGGACAGTTGTCATGAATGTGGAAGACTTCATAGATGTGGTCGCAATCGGCGCATTGACCTTTGGCTTGAATTTTATGCACTCTTTTCTCCGCTTTTTCCAGCACACTACCTGCTACGGCTGCTTGCCAAGCAAAGTCTAGGGCTTCCCATTCCACTCCGGCTAGGTTTCCAATTTCCAAATCAATAGCGGCAAATTGTTCGACACCGGCTTTTACAGCTTCGGTTTCGGCTATTTTAACTATTCCTAAGACGATGGACATTTCGTGCATATGGGTTGCTTTTTGATGAGGATACAAATTTACATAAAGTATATTACAATCGGTTAAATGTAACATTTATTACAGTAAATTTAATAGAAATCTAAAAAATGTAAAATTCTTTCAAAAATTTATTATTTTAAATGAATATAAATAAATCTTTAACTGATTTTTATCAGGGTTTGTTAGATGCTGTTAAATTAAATTTGTTGGAATGAATTTTATATGTTGAATTTCAACAAATTATCTCAACTAAATATCACACAAATGGGAAAATTACTCAAAACCAAAGATGAAACGTACTACGGAAAGATAACTGCACAAGGTTATTCTCGTAGAGATTTCGTGAAATTTGCCACTGTTATGACAGCTTTCATGGGATTGGAACACAGTATGGTAGGGCAAGTAATGAAAGCCATGGAAACCAAAAAACGCATTCCAGTGATCTGGGAACATTTCCAAGAATGCACCGGTTGTTCTGAGTCTTTCATCCGTTCCGACCATCCATTAGTAGCCGATGTCCTCCTCGATAACATTTCGTTGGATTACACTGACACCTTGATGGCAGCTGCTGGTCACAATGCCGAAGAAGCCAAACAAAAATCGATGAAGGAAAATTACGGAAACTACATCTTAGTAGTGGAAGGAGCTATTCCTACTAAAGATGGCGGTATCTATTGTACGATTGCAGGTAGAACGGCCGTTGAAATTCTCAAAGAATCTGCTGCTGGCGCTGCTGCTATTCTCACATTTGGTAGTTGTGCTGCCTTTGGTGGTGTACAAGCGGCTCATCCCAATCCAACGGGTTCTGTTCCCGTAAGTGAAATCATCAAAGACAAACCGATTATCAACATTCCGGGTTGTCCTCCTATTTCTGAAGTAATGACCGGTGTCGTATTACATTATTTGACCTTCGGTACCATTCCTGAATTAGACGGATTTGGTCGTCCTAAACAATTCTATGGCAAGCGCATCCACGATTCTTGTTACCGTCGTCCTTATTTCGATGCCGGATTATATGCAGAAACTTTTGACAGCGAAGAAGCTAAAAAAGGATACTGCTTGTACAAAGTAGGCTGTAGAGGTCCTGTGACTTACAATGCTTGTAGTACTACAGGATGGAACAATGGTGTGAGCTTCCCTATTCAATCCGGTTATCCTTGTATCGGATGTAGTGAGCCTGGATTCTGGGACAATAGCCCATTCATGGAAAGATTGACCAATGTAAACGGAGTAGGTATAGAAGCTACTGCCGATAAAATTGGTAAAATAGTGCTCGGAACAGCTGTTGCCGGAGCTGCCGTACATGCTGTGGCTACCAATATTGCTAAACGCAAAGAAATGAAGGAAGCCAATGACTGTGGCGAAGACAATTTAAAAAATATTAAATACTAATTATCATGGCAAATAGAATAGTTATAGACCCTATAACAAGAATTGAAGGGCATTTACGCATTGAGGCCGAAATCAAAGACGGCGTAGTGGTCAATGCTTATAGTTCCTCTACAATGGTCCGCGGATTGGAAAAAATTGTAGAAGGACGTGATCCTCGCGATGTATGGGCATTTGTACAACGAGCTTGTGGTGTTTGTACAACCGTACACGCAATCGCATCCATTCGTTCGGTTGAAAATGCTTTGAATATCAATATTCCTAGAAATGCTGAAATCGTAAGAAATATCATTACCATTTCTCAAGCTATGCAAGACCACGTGATTCACTTCTATCACTTGCATGCTTTGGATTGGGTGGATGTAACACAAGTTCTCAATGCAGATCCTGCCAAAACATCTGCTTTGGCACAAAGTATTTCCAATTGGCCCAATTCGTCTCCAGGCTATTTTTCTGACGTCAAAAACAGAATTAAAAAGTTTGTAGAAAGTGGTCAGTTAGGCATCTTCGCCAATGGCTATTGGGGACATCCTGCCATGAAATTACCTGCTGAAGTCAATTTGCTAGCCGTTGCACACTATTTGGAAGCATTGGAATGGCAAAAAGAAGTCATCAAAATTCACACGATATTAGGCGGTAAAAACCCACATCCACACTTCTTGGTAGGTGGTTCGGCTGCTGCAGTCAACTTGGACGATGCCGGTAGTCTCAATATGGAACGTTTGGCTTATGTAGGTCAATTGTTGAAACAAGCCCATCGTTTTGTGAATGAAGTGTATATTCCCGACTTGTTGGCTATTGCTTCTTTCTACAAAGATTGGGGTGCTATCGGAGTTTCCAAGTTCTTGAATTACATGACTTATGGAGATTTACCGATGACCAATATCAATGATCCAAAATCTTTCAAATGGCCTCGCGGTATCATCTTAAACGGTGACTTAAGCAAAGTACATCCGGTTGATTTGGAAAAATCAAATGAAATTCAAGAGTTTGTCAACAAATCTTGGTACAATTACCAAGATGGCAAAGCCAAAGGAAAACACCCTTACGATGGCGAAACCGATATCAATTACACCGGTCCGACACCACCATATGAGTACCTTGATGTTGAAAAAGAATACAGTTTTGTAAAAACCCCACGTTGGCAAGGTAAACCTATGGAAGTAGGCCCATTGGCTCGTATGTTGGTGGGATACGCATCCGGTATCAAAGAGTACCAAGATGTTGTAAATTATGCCCTAAAAACATTGGATGTACCCGTTGAAGCTCTATTCTCTACTTTGGGAAGAACTGCTGCTCGTGGTTTGGAAACCAAATTGGCTGCCGATTGGGGATTGGAATTCTACAACGAATTAATGGAAAACTTCAAAAAAGGCGATACCAAAATGGCAAATATGGACAAACACAGTCCTGAAACTTGGCCAAAAGAAGTTTCCAAAGGCGTAGGCTTTATGGAAGCACCACGTGGCGCTTTAGCACATTGGATTTCTATTGAAGATAAGAAGACCAAGAACTATCAAATGGTCGTGCCTTCCACTTGGAATGCATCACCACGCGATCCCAATAATCAATTATCGGCTTATGAATCGGCTTTAATAGGTACGCCTATAGCAGATCCCAAAAATCCGGTGGAGATTTTGAGAACCATACATTCCTTTGACCCATGCCTAGCCTGTGCCGTTCATTTGTATGACGAACATGGTAAGAATGTAAGCCATATAGAAGTAGGATCCGTTTGTTCAATTTAAATTCATAGAAAAGAGAGAATAGAGTATAGAATCGAGATGTTTATTGCAAACGTCAAATTTCTAATTTCTAACTTCTAATTTCTAATTTCCAAAATTATGGCAAAAACATTCAATTTTAAAAGAGTTTACCTCTGGCAATTACCGGTAAGATTATTCCATTGGACAACCGTAGGATCCGTGTTTGCATTGATCATCACCGGTTTTCTGATAGCCTATCCACCGGCAATCAACAGTAGTGTGGAAGCATCCAATGCTTATTGGATGGGATATGTCCGTTTGATACATTTCATAGCTGCTTTTCTGGCAGTTGCTGTAGCAGTTTTTAGATTGTATTGGGCGTTTGCGGGAAACAAGTTTGCCGATTGGCGCAACTTTGTTCCTTATTCCAAAAAAGGATGGAAAAATATTTGGCATGTATTGAAAGTGGATGTGTTGTTGTTTCCCGATAAAGAACACAAACTATCCAACATCAGTATCGGACACAACCATTTGGCAGCAACCAGTTATTTGATTATGGGTGTATTATTCATCATGCAAGCCGCAACCGGTTTTGCCTTGATGTCTGAAACAGCTTCTTGGTGGTTCCCCAAAATGTTTGCTTGGGTATTACCTCTATGTGGAGGCGATATAGCCGTTCGTTATTACCATCATTTGTTTACCTATCTGTTTATGGCATTTGTTGTCATACATGTGTATTTAGTGCTCTTCCACGATTATATCGAAGCACGTGGGGAAACTTCTGCCATGTTGAGCGGTTACAAATTTGTTAGATCCGAAAGAATCGATCAAGATGATGACGAATTTACACCATCTGCCATGCGTGACTAAATAATTGTTGAACTAATAACAAATATCGAATATCAAATTCCAAATTTCATTTTTTCTCAATTAAATTTCTATTTTTACATTGAGTAATGAAATTTGGAATTTTTTATTTGTAATTTAAACATTATGATATCAGACGAGGTTATCGAATTACAGAAACTTTTTTATCAAACCCACGATTATGTGGATGCGGAATATCGTAACCGGATGTTGGTTTTGGGAATCGGGAATTACCTCATGGGTGATGAAGGTATGGGAGTACACAGTATTCATGCGTTGAGCAAAGTACAATTGCCAGAAAATGTAGATATCATCGATGGAGGAACAGGTAGTTTCAATCTGATGCCCATTTTGTCCAAATATCCTTTGGTCATTTTTATCGATGCCACCATGGATGGCAAACCTTTGGGAAGTGTAAGCGTGCTCTATCCAAAATACGCCTCCGATTTTCCTAAAGTTTTGAGTGCCCATGATGTGGGATTGAAAGACATGATTGACGCTTTGGAATTTACCAACGAACTTCCCAAAATCATTCTCATCACCGTTACCATTGAAGAAATGCGTCCTATGACTATTGAGTTGAGTGAGAAAGTGCAAAAAAGTATTCCCTTGGTAGTTGACAAAGTAGTGGAGATTTTGGACGCCATCCAGATGACCCCAAAATAGTTTTACCCCAAAATCCTTTATTATTACCAAAATAAAAACCTTAACTTTGTCTGAATTTAATTTTAGACAAAGTTTTTCATTTATAACCGCAAACTTCTAACTTCTAACTTCTAATTTCTAATTTCTAATTTCTAATTTGCATACCTACCACATCCACATACAAGGCATCGTTCAAGGCGTCGGTTTTCGACCTTTTGTCTATCAAAGAGCCGTTTATCAAGGTATGAAAGGTTGGGTTAACAATACTAATGATGGAGTCCACATTCAAATAACCGATCATAGAGAACAAGCCGAGTTTTTTTTGAAGGATATATTAGATCATTTACCTCCATTAGCCATTGTTACCCATCATACTTTTGAGCAAACGGATTTTCAGGATTATACTTCTTTTGAAATTGTGGAAAGTACGGCAACTACACAACCCAAACTATTGGTCACACCCGATGTGGCATTATGTGAAGATTGTAGAAACGAATTACACAACCCGGATAATAGAAGATATCAATATCCTTTTATCACTTGTACCAATTGTGGACCCAGATATTCCATCATCCAAAAATTACCTTACGACAGACCCTATACCACCATGCAACCTTTTGAGATGTGTCCTGTTTGCCTGAAGGAATATCACAATCCGATGGAAAGACGACACTTTTCCCAAACCAATTCCTGTCCCGATTGTGCCATTGACATGCAATTGTATGAAACTGGAATTTCAAATTCTAACCCCAATCGGAGTTCCATGTCAACTTCTCAAAATTTGATTGAAAATTTCACCGATTTAAACCTCATCATTGAGGCATGGCATGAAGGGAAAATCATCGCCATCAAAGGGATTGGCGGCTATTTATTGACCTGTGATGCAACGAATGCAGATGCGGTCGAAACCTTACGCAATCGCAAACACAGACCTAGTAAACCTTTTGCATTGATGTATCCTTCGTTGGATTTACTTCGACAAGATGCTAAGGTTAACGCTCGAGAAGCACAAGAATTGAAAAGTATTGCAGCACCCATTGTTTTATTGCAAACGCATGCACAGCCCAAGTCCAAACTAGCACTTGCTGCCATCAATAAAGGACTTTCCAAAATAGGGGTCATGTTGCCTTATACGCCTTTGTTGGAATTGCTGTTGTGTGATTTCGGCAAACCCATCGTGGCAACGAGCGCCAATATTTCCAATTCCACGATTATTTATGAAGATGAAAAAGCGATGCGAGATTTGGCTTCCTTCGCCGATATATTGTTGATGAATAACCGCGAAATTACCATTCCACAAGACGATGGCGTGGTGCAGTTTACAGATTTACATCAGATTAAAATTACCTTGCGCCGCTCCAGAGGTAAGGCACCGGTTTATATCAACCCGAATCTCAAACTTCCCGATACAAAAATATTTGCTCCCGGAGCCATGTTGAAAAGTGTTTTCGGGTTTGTGTATGAAAACAATTTTTACATCAGTCAATATCTGGGAAATACGGAAAGTTATGATGCACAACAGAATTATATTCAAACCTACCAACATTTACAGCAAATATTCAACATTACTTTTGATCGAGTAGTAACCGACTTGCATCCCGATTATTTTGCAACCCGTTTCGGACAAGAATTAGCCGCAAATGATCAAGCTTCCTTGAAAACCTTGCAACATCACCAAGCGCATTTTTGGTCGGTTATAGGAGAACACCATTTGATGAAAAGCCCCGAGGCTATTTTAGGAGTGATATGGGATGGCACCGGATTGGGAGAAGACGGACACATTTGGGGTGGAGAGTTTTTTGATTATATCCAAGGAAAAATGGAACGCGTGCATCATTTGGAAGAATTCCCGTTTATTTTGGGAGATAAAATGCCCCGCGAACCGCGTATTTCAGCTTTTATATTAGGTTATGCTATCCCAGAGGCTGAGTCCATTCTCAAACCCAAATTTACCGATACCGAATGGCAAGTATATCAAAAATTGATTACCCAATCCACGTTGCGTTGTACCAGTATGGGACGTTTATTTGATGCGGTTTCTTCCATACTTTTTGGGTATGACATCCATACTTTTGAAGCTGAAGCCAGTATGCAACTGGAAAACCGAGCTTTACACTATTTTCATAATCACCCGGAAGCGGTAAACCATACTGTCTATGATTTCGATGCCTCGCAATCATTTGTTGCTACTTTGCTTCAACAAATCGTACAAGACTTCAACAGTTCCGTTGACTTAGACTACATCGCTTTCAAATTTCACCTGACTTTGGTGGATTACATCCAAACGATTGCCCAACGATTGGATAGAAAACACTTGGCTTTCAGTGGCGGTGTTTTTCAAAATGCCCTATTGGTGGACCTATTGGTTGAAAAATTGCAACCCAACTTTACTTTGTATTTCCAACAAGAATTTTCACCCAATGATGAGGGAATTGCTTTTGGACAATTGATCTCAATGACGGAATTTAGCTAAATTCAGTTTTTGGATTGAAGGAATTAATGTTTTTTACTTTCAAATTGATTTTTGAGTGAGAATCTATATATTTACCTTTTTTGTTTAATAAGCATGACCATAACTCAATTTATTCAAAACCAACTCAATATTCCAAATAGAGGTTTGGAAAACACTCTACAATTACTATCCGAAGATTGTACCATACCGTTTATTTCGCGTTATCGCAAGGATCAAACAGGAAATCTGGATGAAATTCAAATCGAACAAATAGACAAACTCAAAAAGCAATTTGACGATATCGTCAAGCGCAAGGATAGTATATTAAAATCTATTGAAGAGCAGGAAAAACTGACACCTGAACTCCGAGAAAAAATTCAGAAGAGTTTTGACTTACAGGAATTGGAAGACTTGTATTTACCCTACAAACGCAAAAAGAAAACCAAAGCAGATGTGGCACGTGAAAACGGTTTGGAACCTTTGGCTAAAATCATCATGAGTCAACGTGATGTTGAAGTGGATTATATCGCTTCGCAATACCTCAATAAAAATGTCAAAAACGAAGACGAAGCCCTTCAAGGCGCTCGTGACATCATAGCCGAATGGATCAATGAGAATATTTATATTAGGAAACACATCAGGAGGTATTTTCAACGCAATGCCCAGATTATTACCAAAGTTGTAAAAACCAAGAAAGACGACGAAGAAGCCCTAAAATACAAACAGTATTTTGAGTTTCAAGAAGCCTTGTATAAATCACCTTCACACCGTTTGTTGGCTATGTTGAGAGCCGAACATGAAGGGTATATCAAAATCAACATCGAAGTGGATAAAGAAGAAATTCTCGATTTTATGGATCAAAACCTGATCAAATTTGAGAATGATACCACGCCACATATGGAAAAAGCGATTGATGACAGCTACAAACGTTTGTTGGAACCCGCCATTTCCAATGAAGTACTACAAGAATTTAAAGTGAAAGCTGATGGCAAAGCCATAGAAGTTTTTGCGGCCAATCTATCCCAGTTGCTCTTAGCGCCACCTTTGGGTGAAAAACGCATTTTGGCATTGGATCCGGGCTATAAATCTGGATGTAAATTGGTGTGTTTGGATGAGCAAGGTGATTTATTGTACAATGAAACCATTTATCCGCATCCGCCTCAAAACGAAACCGTTATGGCGATGAAAAAGTTGCGCTCTTTGGTCCAAGCTTATCAAATAGAAGCCATTTCCATAGGCAATGGAACGGCTAGTAGAGAAACGGAAATGTTGGTCAAAAAAACCGGTTTTGACCGTGATGTCAAAGTTTTTGTGGTTAGTGAAGCCGGTGCTTCTGTGTATTCAGCTTCCAAAATTGCCCGTGAAGAGTTTCCCAAGTTTGATGTAACGGTTCGAGGTTCGGTTTCCATCGGAAGGAGATTGGCAGATCCCTTGGCTGAATTGGTCAAAATTGATCCTAAATCCATTGGAGTGGGCCAATATCAGCACGATGTGGATCAAACTTTATTAAAAAACGAATTGGATCAAGTCGTAGTGCGATGTGTGAATTCAGTTGGGGTCAATCTCAATACCGCCAGCAAATCCCTTTTGAGTTATGTAAGCGGCATAGGGGAGAAGATGGCTGAAAATATTGTGGCCTATCGCAGTGAAAATGGTGCCTTTGAGGATAGAAACGAATTGAAAAAAGTACCTAGACTAGGGGAAAAAGCCTTTCAGCAAGCAGCTGCATTTATCCGAATTAAAGATGGCAAAAATCCGTTGGACAATTCGGCGGTACACCCCGAAGCTTATAAAATTGTGGAGCAAATGGCGAAAGATTTAAAAGTGTCTTTACAGGAACTTATTGGCAACAAAGAGAAGATCAAAAGCATCGATATCGAGTCATACAAAACTGCAACCGTAGGTGTTTTGGCATTGAAAGATATTTTAAAAGAATTGGAAAAGCCGGGTTTGGATCCGAGAAAAGCCGCACAAGTTTTGGAATTCGATCCTACCATCAAAACCATTTCCGATGTGCGAACCGGCATGATCCTCAATGGAATCGTCAATAATATTACTGCTTTTGGATGTTTTGTGGATATCGGCGTCAAGGAAAGCGGTTTGGTACATATCTCGCAGCTCAAGGAAGGATTTGTGTCGGATGTGAATAGTGTTGTCAAATTACATCAACACGTTAGGGTCAAGGTATTGGAAGTGGATGAAGCCCGAAAACGCATTCAGTTGACGATGGTATTTTAGGATGTAATCATTATTACATTCGCTTTTTGGCACTTTGGGTTTATTAAATTATCTTTGATTCGAATAATGAATCATAAATTGGAATAGTTTTAATTTCTAACTTCAGTATGAAGCACCTAACAGAATACAGAGACCCGGAATTAGCCAAAAAGGTGTTACATGAAATCGAAAAAATCACGACAAAGCCGTGGAATATAATGGAGATTTGTGGTGGTCAAACCCATAGTTTGGTGAAAAACGGTATTCTCACCGTTTTACCCGAACCCATCAGTATGTTGCACGGCCCGGGATGTCCGGTGTGTGTGACGCCTTTGCATTTGATTGACAAAGCAATTTATCTCGCGTTGGAGAAAAAAGTAATCCTGTGTAGTTTCGGCGATATGTTGCGCGTTCCCGGATCAGAGAAAAGTTTGCTGGAAGCCAAAGCTGCCGGAGCCGATGTTCGAATCTTGTATTCTCCCACAGAAGCGGTTAACATTGCCAAACAAAATCCAGAACAAGAAGTGGTTTTTTTTGCTGTAGGATTTGAAACTACGGCGCCAGCCAATGCACTTTCCGTTATTCATGCTGAAAAATTGGGGATTACCAATTATTCCATATTGACTTCACATGTATTGGTCCCACCAGCCATTTCAGCACTGATGGAAGATCCGGAGAGTACGATTGATGGTTTTCTGGCTGCCGGACATGTGTGTAGCATCATGGGTTATTGGGAGTATTTCCCATTGGTAGAAAAATATAAAATTCCGATAGTTGTTACCGGATTTGAGCCTTTGGATATTTTGCAAGGAATTTATATGGTGGTCAAGCAATTGGAAGAAGGAAGAGCTGAAGTGGAAAACCAATACACGCGTATGGTTAAAGAAGCAGGCAATGCTTCGGCGCAACAAATCATCAATCAGGTTTTTGAAGTCAATGATCAAATGTGGCGTGGTATCGGTACCATTCCCGAAAGTGGCTTGCGACTGAAACCGGCTTATCATAGTTATGATGCCAATTTGAAATTCAGTATTGATATCGTACAAGCACCCGAAAATGCCGAATGTATTGCCGGAAGCATCATGAAAGGCATTAAAAAACCCCATGATTGTATGCATTTTGGGAAAAAGTGTACCCCTCAAAACCCTTTGGGTGCACCCATGGTGAGTTCGGAAGGTGCCTGTGCAGCCTATTACAATTTTTCTAAAGTTGACATATAACCTTCTGTTACAAAAAACACATTGGATATGCTCATAATAGTTTATTTTTGACTCAATTCAATCTAAACACGATTCCAATACTTCTAATTTCTAATTTCTAATTTCTAATTTCTAACTTCCCAATGTCCAAAAGTCTCCTACATCTACAGTGTCCTTTACCCAAATTTGATTTTGACATCATTACTTTGGCACATGGTAGTGGTGGATTGTTGACCAATAAGTTATTGGAAAGCGGTGTGTTTGATTTGTTGAAAAATGAAGAATTGGATAAGCATCATGATGGAGCGCTATTGGAATTTCATGGGAAAGTGGCTTTTTCTACGGATAGTTTTGTGATTTCACCCGTATTTTTTCCGGGTGGTGACATCGGCGAATTAGCTGTTAATGGAACCGTCAATGATGTGGCGATGTGTGGTGGTATTCCGAAATATTTATCGTTGAGTTTTATTTTGGAAGAAGGATTGACGATGCAAGAATTTTGGAATATTTTAGTTTCCATCAAATATGCAACGGAAAAGGCAGGTGTCAAAATAGTAACCGGAGATACCAAAGTGGTTGATAAAGGCAAAGGCGATAAAATTTTCATCAATACGACCGGTTTAGGGGAAATGCATCCCAAAGCCGATATAGCTTTGACACGAGTAAAAGCAGGTGATAAAATCATTGTCAGTGACCAAATTGCCACGCATGGAATTGCCATATTGTCGGTGAGGCAAGGACTCGCATTTGAAACGACCATTGAAAGCGATACAAGAAATCTGAATGACATGACGCTTCAATTGTTGGATACGTATGGAACTCAAATTCACTTGTTTCGCGATCCCACGCGCGGTGGTGTAGCTGCCACTTTGAATGAAATCGCACGTGATGCACATTTGGGAATCGAACTTACGGAATCACACATTCCGGTTAATCAACAAGTGAGAGCTGCTTGTGAAATCTTGGGATTGGATCCGCTTTATACCGCCAATGAAGGGGTATTTATGGCTTTTGTGGATGCTGAAATTGCCGAAGGCGTTGTGGCATTATTGCATACATTTGACGAAGCCGCTCATGCTGCCATCATAGGCGAAGTCGTAGCTGAGCACCAAGGACAAGTTTTAATTTCAAATGCCATGGGAGGCAAGCGAGTGGTGCATATGCCTATCGGAGAACAACTCCCTCGTATATGTTAAATGAATCAATTTATATAAATTGAAATATTAAAAAGGAATCATATCATTAAGATCAATTCAAACTTCTAATTTCTAACTTCTAATTTCTAACTTCAACATGTGTTTAGCCATACCAGGAAAAATAGTCAGTATAGACAATCAAATCGATGATCTTTTTAGAATAGCCAAAGTTTCTTTTGACGGTAT
>JADZFW010000106.1 GCA_020854235.1 Flavobacteriaceae bacterium | reverse complement strand
ACAATTCTCGATTGTCACCATCCATATCCATCATCCAAACTTGTTTGACAGAAACACCATCATTGGAAGTATTGACAAAAATAATTTTAGCTTCATTGGGTGCATATCGGGGATCCAAATCATTGGTACCTTCTTCTTTGTACAACGACATATCGGTAGAAATGGATGCTGCAAAATTATAAATGAAAATATGGGTATTCAGTTGTCGGTAATCACTACTTTGATATCCTGAAATATCATGAGTAAACAATAGATTTTGATTGTCAACTGTAAAATTTAATCCGCCTACAGCACCACTTACATTGGTAAGTATTTGATATTGAACTGTTCCACTCATATCAATTACAAAAATACTAGCATTGTAACCATTGATGTTATTGGTTTTGAGGGCGATTTTAGTTTGATCTTGACTCCAATCACATTCGGTGATGAAACTACCGTCAAAAGTTTGATAAATCAATTGATTGCCACTTCCATCTTTGTTTATGATGTATAGTTTGTCGAAACTCGTGTACATAATTCGATCGCCATTGGCAGACCAAGCAAAATCAATTTCATCTTGTCTGAAACCGACTAAAGGAATTTGGGATGTTACTTGATGCACATCTGTTCCATCGGGTTTCATGGTAAAAATATGGGTATAAGAGCCCACGTTTTTCAAAAAGGCAATGCGTTGAGTTACTATATTTTTTCTTGGTCGCCAACAATTCTGATTATTTCCCGTCAAAGTAATGAATTCATTGGTTTCATTGGCTGAAAAAATCACTTGATTTTCATTTGCTTTTTGAACATATAAAAATCGATTATTTGGGAAAGAAGTTGTTTCAAAAGTATAAATTTCAGAAAGAACCAGCTCATTAAAAGTATCATCGACGCTGATTTGCCAGAAATATTTCACGCCATGTTTGAGTCCGCTTACTGTATAAGTTGTATCCGTTAGATTTTCCACTACCAAACTCGATTCGTCATAATCATTTCTTATGAGAATGCCATACACCAAAGCGTCCTCATCGGGATCTATGGATTTGTGCCAGACTAAATCTACTTGCAATGGCAGATTAATACTATTGTCAATCGGACTGATTATTTCAGGAGCCAAAGGTGGCTTGTTCAAAGCATCGGAAAGTTCCAATTCAAAAATAATATTGGCATTGGCATCTGCCAAAACACTAATGGGTTCATTGCCGGCTAAGTAACCTTCCTTTTGGGCTTTGACAGAATAATCACCTACCAAAACTTCGTCAAAAGTAAAATAGCCTTCTGCATCCGTAAACACAGAATTATTGGTAGGACTAAGGGTAACTTTAGCATTTTCTATGGGATCAAAACTATTGGCTTCAACCACTCGACCTGTTAAACTTCCATGGTCAATAAAATCTGTTTTATCATCGGAACAAGCGATGAAAAATACAATAAAAATGCCGATGTATAAAGGTTTGATATAATTTTTCATTTTGGATTGTTTTAATTTGAGAATGACATTTTATTAAATTCATTCATTGTTTTTACATCTAGTGTTGACATCTCAATTGTTAATAAAAAGCAATAAGCTAATTCCCATTTTCCAATAAGAATCATTTAATTTTCCCTGTTCCAAACCATCTAATTGATCTGTAAACAGGTAATTTTGTTCCCCAAAAACTCTGAATCCAATGTTATTGAAAGGAACATATTCTACACCCAAACCATATTGAAACTTGAAATTGAGTTTGGAAAAATTGGCATCCATTATTCCTCCACCACCGGCATATACAAAAGGACTAATTTTATCATATGGAAGTATGGTATACTGGACATTGGAACTCAAGTATAAAAAATCTTGTTTTAAAACATGGTCAGATTCAAGACTCATAAAACCGACCGATTGGGTAAAATTCCATTTGGGACTATCGGGAATACATTTGAAAGTGGCTTCAGTTCCATAACTAAAGGCAGAATTATTATAATCTCCGTCAAAATAAGTGGTAAAACCTGAAACAGATATCCCATTTTTCCCTCTTGTGAATAGTGGTTTTCTATTGAGAAGTTGGGTTTCTTCTGCATCACTTTTCTCCTTATTGTATTGTAAAAGCACATTGTCAACTATTTCTTTATTGTAATCCTTTACTTTCCACAAACCATCTTGAATACCTTCAATAATGAGTGATTCTACAGCCTTGTCAATTGCTTCTTTGATGGCCATTTGGGTAGGTTCATTTTGACTGACTCCGGTTTCAACTTCTAAAATCCTTTTCAATTTAACATATCTATACAAATTGAAATCTATTGCTTGTGACAAAATAGTTTTCGAAATATAAACTGTTTTTAAGACTTTGCCACTAGCTGTTGAAACAGCTCTTAAATAAATAGTTATACGATCTTGACGGTATTGATTGGATCCACCGGCTCCAAAATACTTAGCTCCAAAACCACCGGTTATGATATTTGTATCATAGGAAATGATACCACCTTCCAACAAAATGCCGGCAAATAAAAGCGGTGGTAAATCCTGATTGACAACAGAACTGTTTTTTTGACTTTCTTCTTGTCGCGTAGAACGGATGATTTGACGTTCGTTCAATAAATTGGAAATATTCTCTCTTTCTATAGGAATAAACCATTGAGAATCTTCCAATGATTTGATTAATATGGTTGTTGCACCTTGTGTAACAGCCGTACTGTATGACATTCCGGATTCCACTTGTTTGTATTGACCCGTTTGATCTTTAAATTTATAGACACCAACTACAATTGGTACTTCGGGGCTAATATTCTTCAAATATTTGAAATTTTGATTTTCCTCACCAAATCTAGCTTTCTGGTTATGAGTAGGTTGGTTGAAATACGAGGCACATCCGGTAAGTATCACTAGTAGCATCAAACTGAAAAATTGATTAAACTTACACATGATAAATATTTTAAATTACTATTTTTCTTAAAAAGGAAATGATGTCAATTGGGAATGATGATTTGTGTTTGCTCACCCGTATTGACGTCAAAAATATCAATGCTCAATCCGCCAACAGTAGGCGTTATTTCCACTACCAAAGAACCAAAAGAATAGGTTCCGACTGTAAAGGAGTCTTCACCGTATTCTTGGTGAAACAAGTCTTGAGAAAGTTGATTGAGTAATTGACGGTTGAGAGATTCTGTTAATTGTTCCAATTCAGATTTTTCCTCATATCCGTCGGTTTCTTCTTTATAATCATTTTGGGCTTCTGCACTCGCCAACAATGCAGCTGCATTGTATGGATTGCCACCCAAAAAAGAAGGGTTCATCGGTCGGTATACAATTTCCTGGCTCCATACAGGGAAAGCAATCAATCCCCAAAAGACGAATGTTAAAATTGTTTTCATCTGTTTATTTTTATTTGTTTTTTAATGGTCAGATGGAATGTCCAAATAAACATTGCGGTTGGTATGCAACTTTGCTTATGGTCATTTCATGTGTCTATATTTATTGGTTATTGGTTATTAGTTATTTGATAATTTGTTATTGATTATTGGTTATTATTCATGTTATAAAGAAGTTTTGATAGGTACATTCACTTTTAAAATTTTCGTTCTTGTTTCAAAAGTTTTTGTCTTTCTTTGTGGTATTGCAATAGTTTTTTATAGGCGAGTTGTGCAACCCAATCCAAAAATTCCTCATCGGGTTGAGAATTGAATTGAAAGACAATGATATCATCCACTAAAATTTTAATTTCACTATTTCTACCACCCAATAGTGGTTTTTCTTCTACGATAATCATCATGGGAAAATTAACTCCATTCAAACGGTAGTTGGTGTTGAGTTTTTCGTAAAATTCCCGACCTGTTTTGGTCATGACATTATCCAAAATTAATCCGGTCAATTCAAAATCTGATTCAATTTGAGTTTTTTGGGCTTGAACCTGTGATTTATTACTCACACTAATTGTGTCTCTTGCTATGAGTATTGAATCTCTTTTGATGTATAGATAGATTTGAATAGAAGATTCTGGTTCGATATCGACTTGCTGGGTTGAAAGTATTTTACTTTCTTCGGGAAGTAGTGAAAAAAAACCGGATTGAACGTTTTTGGAAAGATTTCCGGTAGATGACTTTTTCAAACTGAGGATGCTGAATTGCAAATTATCCTGAAATATTTCAGAATTATTGATTGCAGTGGGATAAATGTTGACTAAATTATCCTCACGGACTATTTTTATTTTTGCTTGTACTTCTTCATCGGGAACTAAATGTCCATTTTGGGCAAAAGAAACTGAAAAACCAAACAAACATAATAATAGTAGCATTGTATTATTATACTGTTTTTTCATTTGAATATATTTAAATATTTTCTAAAGAACCTACCAATCTGCATTGGGATAAGCTTTGAAACTCACCATTTGATTTTCAATGCCAAGTCATAGTTTAATTTATTTTAAGCAGCATATAACACACTAGGATTTTAATAATTAAATCTAAATAAGAGAATCCAATTACTCAACATTAATTCTTAAAAAGTCTGAAATTAAATATTAGAAATTGTTAATAATGAGCGTTTGATGTTGCGTATTTTGGATAATTTGCATTTGATTGGAAAGATCATTTTGACCGAAAATCAATATAGTATTGTTGTTTCCATTTTGAATGACTTGTAATTCACAAGCTTGCGAATTATAATAAGTATATCTTTCAAAAAGGTTAGCATCACCATTTTGGATGATACTTTGTACATCTTTGGAATTCAATTCAACTGCTGTTTGGTTGTAATTACCTACTTGAAGAATTTCAACCGATGACTGATACAAATAAAAATTGCCGACGTATTGGTCAGCTTCCGATTGAATGTTGAAATAAGTATTGATGAAATTCGAATTTGTATCAAAGAGGTTTTGTCCAAAAGTAAATCCAGTATAAAGCAACAAATAAACTAATATGATATTTCTAGTATTCATGACTTTCTTTTTAGCATCAAAAAAGAAAAAGAAAGGGAAGGAAAACCTTCCCCTTCTTATGTAAGAAAAATAGTAATTAATGTAGGTCAGTTTGGAATACATGAGACACATTACCCAATCCCATTTGAGTGGTTAAACTGGTATGACCTAATCCAAATTGATCAGTTGTACTCCAATTTAATCCTCCCATTTGTAAAGTTGTAGCACTGTTAAACATGCCAACTTGCATGACATCACTCAAGTTACCCATTCCAAATTGATCAGTGTAAGCATAGTTATCAAGACCAATTTGATCTATGAAACTCCAGTTGCTTATGCCATCTTGATAAGTAAAGGCATCATTTCCTATACCCAATTGCATGACTTCACTGTGGTTCATTTCCCCTAATTGATCTGTTAAAGCAAAGTTCCATTCGCCATATTGTTTGATATCGCTGAAATTTCCAATACCTACTTGGTTGGTAAAATCTATATTATCATCTCCTATTTGAGTTGAATAAGCCGTATTACTCATTCCCAATTGATAGGTTTCTGAATGATTTCTCTTACCATCTTGATATTGGTCGGAATAATTAAACATGCCACCTTGAAGGGCATAGGCATAATTTCTCTTACCCAATTGATATTGATTGGCAAAATTCATTTCAGCAAAATAACTACCTTGGTCAATAATGGCATCATTGAATTTGCCATCTTGGAATTGAACTCCTAGATTGAATCCACCTAAAGAATAATCATTTTGACGAATCAATGCCCAGTTTCCTTTACCAAATTGAGTTTGATATGCAGTATTGTAAACTTTGCCTTGGTAAACCAATGCGATGTTTTTTCTACCATATTGCGCTTGATTGGAATAGTGTCCCAATCCTTCTTGATAGGCCAACGCATAATTACCCAAAAATCCATTCATCAAAGTAGTTTGAAATTGGATGGCGGTATTTCCTGTACCATATTGGAAAATATCGGCTGTGTTCAAATCATAATATTGAGATTGAACGGCTGTATTTCCCATTCCGATTTGTTCTACATAAGCTGCATTATCTTCTGCCCATCCGACACCTTGTGTTTGAGTAGAGGAATTAAACATTCCAATTTGTAATACTTCGGCATCATTTCTATCACCTAATTGAGTTATTTCAGACGCGTTTGCAATTCCAAATTGATTGACAATTGCTGTATTGTCAAACCCACCTAAAAAATGCATCTGTCCATCTTGATAAGTAGTAGAGTAATTTCCAGCCCCGATTTGTGTAATCAAGTCCAAATTACCTGCTCCTTTTGAGGTCACGGTACTATTGTTCATTTGAGCAAACATAAAACTAGTAGCACCTAAAAAGATTACTAAAAATAAAAACTTCTTCATAATACTATGTATTAAGGTTTATAACGAGTCAAATTTCTTTCAATTAGAGAATTATCACAATGAGATGAGTCAGCCAAAACAATGATTAATATCATTTTTAGAAAAGATAATTATAAATATAATCTATTCATAATCAAATATGTTACTACATTTGTACTGCCCCTGAGAACATCTGTTAATAGTAAGTATTACGAATATGTTCGATGGCAACCTAAATATTAACACCAATACTTTTAAAACTATCCAAGCGTGTCTCTTACTTTTGGATAGCAAGGGAAGAATTGTTTTGATGAATCCCGATTCTTTTCAAACTTTGGGTGAAAATTTTATTAAATCCTTGCTAGAAATAATTCCAAATATTTTTCAAACAATCCATTCATCAAATACCCATTTTGTAGATATTCCACTTAAATTTAACAGTTGTGATTATTATAAACTTACAATTGAAACGCTGAATTGGAAAGAGCACCTTTATTATATTGTAAAACCCATCAAGAGTATTCCAAAAGCAAAACCCTATATTTTAGCCAATAAAAACAATTCAATTTTACCGTTTCCAATTAGAAAAAGAAAAGTGCTTGGAAAACCAAAACAAACAATAACTAATCTAGAAATACCTTTAAAACTTGTATCCGATAAGCAACAACTTCTGTCACTGGCTTCCCATGAATTTATGAATCCCTTGAGTGGTATATCGACTTCAGCCGATTTGATTTTAAAGTATACAAAACTTGAAAACCCAGAACAAGTAAATAAACATGTCAAAGTAATACAATCACTCACCCGACATTTGACTCATATCATGAATGATTTCATCAATATGGAAAGAATGGATTTTGGTAAATTTGAGATCAATAAAACCTTATTTGACTTTAATATACTGATCAATGAAATCATAGAAAACAGTAAATCATTACTTCAAAACGGTCAAAAAATAGAATACAAACTTTGTAAAACCTGTATACAAATGTATCAGGATCGAAATATGTTGGATGTAATTCTAACAAATCTACTTTACAATGCCATCAAATATTCACCGGAAAACGCGCCCATTAAAATTGTCGTTAAATCGGATAAATTCATCAGCATTAAAATAATCGATTGCGGAATTGGGATTCCACCAGAAGAACAAAAATATATTTTCAACCGTTTTTTCAGAGCTTCCAATGTAGAACATATTCAAGGAACCGGTATTGGTCTCAATATTGTCAAACTTCATTTGGATGAAATTGGAGGAAAAATAAAATTTAAAAGCAAACTAAACGAAGGGACCACTTTTACTGTCAATATTCCTATTAACCATACCATTTGAAAAATGAAAAAGAAAATATTACTCATAGAAGACGATAGGATTACCCGGGAAAATACTGCCGAAATACTCGAATTTGCCAATTACGATATCATACAAGCTTCCGACGGAAAAGAAGGCGTTAAACTGGCAAGAATTGAAAAGCCTGATGTAATAGTATGCGATGTGGTTTTACCAAAACTAGACGGCTTTGGTGTTTATCAAGTACTTTCCAACGACCAAGGATTTGAACAAATTCCATTTATTTTTCTATCTTGTAAAAACAATCATGAAGACATCAGAAAAGGAATGGAATTGGGTGCAGATGATTACATTACAAAACCTTTTGATGAATCAGAATTGTTGCGTGCCATTACTACCCGTATTAAAAAATCGGAGAAAAACAAATTGGAAAATGAACAATCAAATGAAGATGTAATTTATGAAAACATGACCGATTTAATACAATCATTTCACGATCGAGATGTACATCATTTTTCTAAAAACGACGTCATCTATTGTGAAGGAAATTACAGTAGTTTTCTGTATTTAATAAAAAGTGGATCGGTCAAAACCTATAAAAATACTGAAGAAGGAAAAGAACTCATCACCGGTTTTTACTATCCTCAACAATTTTTGGGTTATATTTCTCTTTTTGGAGGTATCCCACATACTGAAAATGCTATGGCAATGGAGGATTTGAAAATTATCAAGATTGAAAAGACCGAAATTTTCGAATTGCTTAAAACCCATCCACATCTAACCTTGAGTATATTATCCTTCTTAGCCAATAAATTCAAAGATTCAAAAGATAAAATGTTGCAAATGGCTTATGATTCAGTCAGAGGTCGATTGGCAAAAACGCTATTGGTTTTAACAAGTAATAGTCCCAATCAAAGCATCAATATTTCGCGATCTGATTTGGCTAATTTGGCTGGAATTGCAAAAGAAACGCTCATTAGAACATTGTCAGATTTTAAAGAATCTAATTGGATAGAAATAGACAAAAATCACATTAAAATATTGAATACAAAAGTGATAGCTTCCATTAACTAAATTGCTCAACTGATATCAATCATAATTTCAATTGACCTGAGTCATTGTATGGATAGGGTTTCCTATGGAACTTTGACCCATTAAAACGTGATGTTACTCCTTGCATAATCACTTTTTCACAATCTAGAGAGGAATTAGTTTAGATTAATTTTCTAATATTAAGGAATAACATCTTTGATAGGGATTTAAGACCTCGCGAATGTTGGAAAATAGGTATTCCATCGGGATACAAAGTAGCATCAGATTTTTCAAATCCAATTTGCTGACGGTTTTAAATCAGGAAGCGGAAAACCAAGGTTTTCCGCTTCTTTATTTTATACCGATAAAATCAAATTAAACTATTCCAAAACATAATACTGCCAAGGATTCAATTTCACATTGGTTCCTTTAGCCAATACTACCTGATTGCCACTAAAAACATCATTAAAAGTACCATCGTATTCAACGAGTGTTTCAACGGGTACATTGGAAAGATTGGCTAGAAAAACAACTTTTTTACCTTCTTTTTCTCTCATAAATGCCAGTACTTTCTCAGAATTTCCGGTAATAATCTTCACATAAGAAGCCGGATTCTTACCACCATTGAGTGCCATATTGGTATTTTTTAATGCTCCTAATTTTTCATAAATTGGGAAATATTTTCCTTTGGTTTTAGGAATTAAATCCTTTTCAAAGAATTTCAAACGCACGTTCATATCGTATTCCATACCACTATAAATCAAAGGCATACCCGGCATCATATAGGAAAGAACTGTCATCACCTCACCGGCATCACCAAAACTCTCACCTTGGGTTCCATTCCATGAATTTTCATCATGGTTTTGAGTGAAGTTCATAATAATATCGTCTTTTTCATATTTCTTTGAAAGCTCAACCATCCAATTATCCCAATCGTAAACATTTTTTTCACCTTTTGCAATAGCTTTCATCAAGTGGTGAGAATCCCAACCATATATCATATCAAACATGCCATCACCGCGAACAATCTCCGCTCCAGCATCTTCAGCCAACATAAAAATGGGTTTGGTAGCTCTTAATTGAGGGATCGCTTGTTGCCAAAAATCCATAGGAACCATTCCTGCAACGTCACAACGGAATCCGTCAACATTGGCTTCTTTCAACCAAAATTGCATACTTTCTATCATAGCTTTTCGCATTTCAGGGTTGTTGTAATCCAAATCGGCTACGTCATCCCATCCAATAGATTTTCCTTCATCGTTGAGCACAGTAGATAATTCTCCTTTGGCATTTTTGGTATAAAATTCAGGATGTTCTTTTATCCATTTGTTATCCCAACCAGTATGATTAGGAACCCAATCCAATATGATAAACATATCCAACTCATGCGCTTTTTGTACCAAATCTTTTAAATCTTGAAGGGTTCCAAATTCGGGATTAACACCTGTATAATCGGCTACTGCATAATAACTTCCCAAATATTTTTTACGTTCTTCCGGGTCTTTGATATCGTGAACGTATAAATCGCCTTTGGCTTTTCTATTGATTTCTGAAATAGGATAAACAGGCATCAACCAAATGATTTTTACACCCATTTTCTTCAATTCGGGTAAGTCTTTGGTAAAGGCATCAAAATTACCTTCAGGTGAGTACTGTCTAATGTTGGCTTCGTAGATGACGGCACTTTCCATCATCTCCTTCGTCAAAGTCTGTGTTTCGGTCTCGGTCATTTTATCTTGTTTTTTTTCTTGATTTTTGCAAGCCGTCAGGCTCATGGTTATTAATAATAGTGTGAATAAACGTTTCATTTTGTATGTATTTAATTGTTTGATATCAAAAACTAATATTGATTTTTACTTCATCTTCCTTTAAAACTATAGGTAAAATAAAAACCTCTTTAAAATTTTCTTCCCATTCAAATTTCACTTTTTTGCCATTGATTTTCAGCTTTTTGGGTTGGGATTTCAAATGATGTATGACCAATGAAATTTGTTTGTTATATGGAGCAAATTTAACTCCGAAATCGGGTTCAATTTCAATCTCTAAGGTGTTTTTTTTGAATTTAGATTCAAATTCAATTTCTTCAAAAAGGGTTTGTTCAAATGCATTGGGTGTTTTTCCATCGTCATTGTACAATACATATTCCGATTCTTTTACAGTTTTGTCAAAATAAAAATGCACTTCCATTTGCGACAGGTTCATATCGTCTGTACTTTGAAATACGGGTAATAATGGAATAAAAGAACCACTTTTCACGTAAGTTGGAATATGTTCTTTATCCAAGGTAACGGTGTGATATTTTCCTCCTTCATAGGTAGCATTGCTATAAAAATCAATCCATTGATTGCCTTTTGGAAAATAAATATCCTGTTGTGTTACACCTGCATTTACAACCGGTGCAATCAGGAAATTATCGCCCCAAAGATAGGCCAGATCATAGGTCAACAAAGTTTTATTTTCAGGTTCATTGTAAAATAACGGTCTCATAAAAGGCATTCCGGTTTGGTGGTTTCTAAATGCCAAAGTATAAGTATAGGGCAACAAACGATACCGCATCTCGATTGTTTTCTTTGCCAATTCCATTACCTCTTTACTGCGATACACGGGTTCGGAAGGTACTGCTTCTTGTGCATGTGGTCGAAAAACTGGTGTGAATATGCTGTATTGCAACCAACGCATGTAAAGTTCATCATCTGGGTTATCTCCACCAAAACCTCCTGCATCTGCGTGCATATAAGCCATGCCTTGCAAACCGGCTTGTAGTGCCAATTGCGGTTGGGCTTGTAATCCGCCCCAACTGCGATTGACATCACCTGTCCAAGGAATCATTCCATAACGTTGTGATCCTACTGCTCCGGCACGCATCAAAATAAATGGTCGCATTTTGGGAAAATCTTTTTGAAAACCTTCATACACCAATCTGGCCCAATCATGTCCATAAATGTTGTGAACTTCATCGGCAGTTCCTGTGGCATGCAATGCGTCAAACGGATGTACTTCGGGTTCGCCTAAATCTCCCCAAACGCCACTGGCTCCCATTTCTGTTAATTGTTTGTAAATATTCCAAAACCATCGGGCTGCTTCAGGTTTATAAATATCTATAAGAGAAGTATTTCCAAAATAAAATTTCCAAGTTTTAGGATTTCCCAAACTATCTTTGACTAAAATATCCTTTTGAACGGCTTCATCCCATCGGCTGGAAGTTGTTAAAATAAAAGGCTCTGTAACCAAGACTGTTTTGACTCCTTTTTGCTTCAAATCAGTCATCATTTTTTGAGGATTCGGAAAAGAATCTTTTTGAAACTCCAAATCGCCCATTTCGTCAAATATTCCTTTACTGAACCAATAAATATCAATGACTACGGCATCGAGTGGAATGTTGTTTTCTCGAAACAAGGCAACAGTTCTCTCTGTTTCTGCCTGAGAATGATAACCAAAACGACTGGCAAAATTTCCAAAAGCCCAACGTGGTGGTAGTGGTTGACGTCCGGTAAGTTCGGTAAAATCAAAAATCAATTTATCCCAAGATTCATCAGCAACAACTTGATAGGTCATTCTTCCACTGATGGTTCCATAATTTATAGTATTGTTTTTTTCAGAATCCAAATCCAAATAACCAATGGGTGCATTGTCAAAGTTAACGGCAAATATTTGTGAAGAAAACACCAAAGGCATGGTATAATTCATGAGTTCGCTATGGGTTTCATAACCATAATGCGCTCTGTTGTACAAGTTGAGTTTATAGCCTCTGTGATTCATCCCTAAAACGCGATTGCCTCCACCATACAAAACATCTTCTTGTCCAATATTAAAATTCAGCACTTTCATGCCATCTTTGAAAGTATAACCTAGTCGTTCGGACAGCAAGTTTTTGTCTTTATAGTTGTAGATCAATTGAAATGGATTTTTGAGAATGGTCACACAAATCCCTTTGGAGGATAAATCTAACTCAACATCGTTATCCGATATATTAATTTTAATAGCTTTATCTAAAATTACCGCGTGAGAATCAGGTTGGTAGCTTTCTCCTTGCGGGATGAAGTTGGTTTCAACAATTTGATCAGAAAGAAATTTAATCAAGTAATGACCATCACTGGTTTCAATTTTCACAAAATCATCTTGCAAACTGTATTTAACAAATTGACGATCTGAATTTTGGGAAAAAACAAATAGCGATTGTAGAAAAATCAAAACACCAACTATTTTCATTGAATCAGGAATTAAACAACAAAATTACGAAAATTTTCGTATTCAAACAAAGTAGGATTGATGATTTGCAAATCCATTCATCAAACAATAGAATTATTGATAAGTATTAAAATCTCAACAAAAAAAAGTTTTCCAAATTCGAAAATTTGGAAAACTTAAAATCTTTTACATGAACTTAAAACTATTTCACTCCATGCATCAATTTTTTCACCAACGGACTAATCGAAATAGCTATCAATCCCATAATCATTGGAATAATCGTGAAAATTAAGAAGAAAGTGGTCAAACCGTGTTCGTCTGTGATTTTGTCGATTTTGCTACCTAAAACACCGGCGGCTTTATTGGCAACACCCAAAGCCAAATACCAAATTCCAAACATCAAAGCGATCATTTTAGCAGGTGCCAACTTGCTGACGTAAGCCAAAGATACCGGCGATAAACTGAGTTCACCTAAGGTATGTAAAAAGTAAGCAATTACGAGCCAAATCATACTTACACTTGCAGTTTTGGCACCCATATCGATGCTTGAAGCACCGTAAGCCAAAGCAGCAAATCCCAAACCAGTTAATATCAATCCCATTCCATATTTTGCTGTTGCCGGTGGATTGTATTTACTTTCCCAAATTTTACTAAATAAAGGAGCAAACATGATGATAAACAAGGAGTTTAGGATTAAAAACCAAGTAGCCGGTACTTCTATTTCATTGTCCAATTTCTTCACAACCTTAGCAGGGATGTATTCATTTAACTTATCTTTTTTGGATGCTTCAATATGTTTTAGATTTTTACCTTGTTTATCAGAATCAAAAATATAAATAGCTTCACTATTATCGTAATTGATCACAGTACTAACAGTCATATTTTTAGTTGTGACTTTAGCTTGTGCATCCAATATAGTTTTATTGGTAACCGGAACTTTCTTGGTGCTTTGTTCTCCGGTTTTGGGATCGGTTTTGACTACTTCTACCATTTGATATTCAATATTATAGGCAACTGTTTTAAAGTTGTATTGAATCATCCATACCACCAATCCCCAGATGATACTAAAACTGGTGATTAAAAAGAAATTAGAAGTCAGGAATCTTTTACGTGTTTCCACAAACAATTTCACCAAAACCCATGAAATAATAGCCAATGGCACCACAGAAACTACAAAGTTGATGATGTTAAACATAAGAGCTTTATTGCCAGTAAGCACTCTTTGGGTATAATCTTTGGCAAAAATGGTCATACTTCCACCACTTTGCTCGAAAGAAGCCCAGAAAAAGATGGCAAAAAAGGCAAAGATCATGATGGTAAAAAGACGATCGCGAATCACTTTTGAATATCGCAAAGTCCTCGAAATCAACATATACAAAAATAAGGCTAATACAATCAAAATGGCATAATTGGAATAATCAACATTACCTATTTGAAACAAACTTTTGCCTGTGATTTT
>JADZFW010000105.1 GCA_020854235.1 Flavobacteriaceae bacterium | reverse complement strand
TTATGCCACAAGAATTCTCAAATCATTCAGCCCTAATCATTATAGGTGTTGTTATCCTCTTTTTGATTGTTATGTACAAGTTTGTACTTCGTGTTTTCTTCGGAATGGTAATCGTTCCGGAAGACCGTATTGGTTTAGTTACCAAAGCCTTCGTATTATTTGGTGCCAATAGGTCTCTTCCCGATGGTAGAATTATTGCTACCAAAGGAGAAGCCGGTTACCAAGCCAAAACATTAGCCCCCGGTTTGTATTGGGGGATGTGGATTTGGCAGTACAGTATTAAAATGGAGCCATTTACCATTATCCCTGAAGGTAAAATTGGACTTATTTTATCCAATGATGGAGTGCAAATCCCTACAGGTGCCATTCTGGCTCGTAGAGTAGATAGCGACAATTTTCAAGATGCTGAATTGTTCTTAAACAACAATGGTCAAAAAGGTCGTCAAACGTCTTACATTACTGCGGGAACTTATCGTATCAATACATTTGCCTTCAATATTACCATTACAGATATGATCATCATTCATGAAAACATGGTGGGAATTGTAACGACATTAGATGGTGAACCTATCGATAGAGGTCAAATAGCTGGTAAGCAGGTAGAAGGACATAATAATTTTCAAGATTTTGATGAGTTCATTATCAAAGGAGGGAACAGAGGTTTGCAACCCCAAATTATATTGGCAGGTTCTTACAACATCAATCCATGGGCGGTTCAAATTGAAGAAATTCCCATGACCGATGTGCCGATTGGATATGTAGGCGTAGTAATATCTTATATTGGAGAAGATGGTAAAGATGTTACCGGAGATTCATTTAAACATGGTAATATTGTCACCAAAGGATACCGAGGTGTTTGGTCAGAACCATTAGGACCTGGAAAATATCCGTTGAATAAGTACACGATGAAAATGGAATTGGTACCCACGACCAACTTAGTTCTCAACTGGGCCAATGCTCGAACAGAATCACACAGTTTGGACAAAAATCTTTCTACAATTACAGTTCGTTCCAAAGATGGTTTCCCATTCAACTTGGATGTATCACAGATCATCCATATTCCGGCCAATGAAGCACCAAAGGTTATCGCCCGATTTGGTAGTATGACCAATTTGGTTTCCCAAGTATTGGAACCAACTATTGGAAATTACTTTAGAAACTCTGCGCAAGACAGTGATGTCATTTCTTTCTTATCAACCCGTAAAGAACGTCAAGAAAGCGCCAAAGACCACATCAGATTGGTTTTGGATGAATACAATGTAAACGCAGTTGATACTTTGATTGGAGACATTACGCCACCTGAGGCATTGATGAAAACGTTGACTGATAGAAAAATAGCTGAAGAGGAACAAAAGACGTACATCACTCAAAAAATGGCACAAGAACAACGTCAAGGAATGGAAAAAGAAACGGCAATTGCAGACATGCAAAAAGAAATTGTAAAAGCCCAACAAAGTGTTGAGATAGCACAACGCACCGCCGATGCCGTAGTCAAGAAAGCCGAGGGAGATGCTACCAGTTTGAAATTAAAAGTCGATGCCGAAGCGCAAGCCACCAAAATGAAAGCTGCTGCCGATGCCGAAGCTACAAAACTAAACGCCTCAGCCGATGCCGAGAGAATTTCAAAAACCGGTTTGGCCGAAGCAGAAAAGATTATGGCAATTGGAAAATCAACCGCAGAAGCCTATGAATTACAAGTAAAAGCCATGGGAGGCGACAACTTTACCAAATTTAAAGTTACAGAAGAAATTGGTAAAAATGGCATCAAAATCATTCCTGAATTGTTGATTACAGGAGGCAGCAATGGCAATACTACAGATGGTAGTTTGAGTGGTTTATTGGGCATGCAATTGATGAAAATGATAGGGGATAAGGAAGAGAGTAAAACAAAAAAAACAGAAGATAAAAAACCTTCTAACCCAAAAGAGGAGTTAAAATGAGCATGACAATCCCGGTAGCTATCGGGATGACAACAACCGAAAATGTTCCGAAAGCTTTCTGGAGCGAATTCCATGTGACCAATAAAAAACAATAAATTTAAACACATGAAATAGAATTCTGTTTTAAGACCAAAAAAAAACCCGTCTCACTTATGTGGGACGGGTTTTTACTAATATAATTTTGCTTTACTTTTTTTGGACTTCAATATGGTGTTGAAGAAATTGGAAACCATCACGTTGGATGATAGAAATCCATTTTTTATATTTCCAAGACCATTGGGCTTGAATGGACCAAAGTCCTTTTTGAATATAGGCCGCTATAAAAGGGTGAACGTGAAGAGCGATGCTTTTGTAGAGGTCTTTTTCTACTAAATCATCGATTTCTTTAGCAATACGATCAATCAAAAGAATAGGAGCTTCTACTTCTCCATTGGCATTTGGATTGGGTTCGTTTGTTTCTATATTTCTTTCTTCTCGAACTCTTTGGCGGGTAATTTGAACCAAACCAAAACGACTGGGTGGTAAGATCTTGTGTTTCGTACGGTCATATTTCATCTCTTCTTGAAGGTGTTCAAAAAGTTTTTTACGATCTTCTACAGAATGCATATCGATAAAATCTACTACGATAATGCCTCCCATATCCCTGAGTTGTAATTGTCTGGCTACTTCAGATGCTGCAATAAGATTTACTTCTAGAGCGGTGCCTTGTTGGGTTTTGGCTTTATTAGAACGGTTTCCACTGTTTACATCTATGACGTGTAAGGCTTCAGTGTGTTCTATAACCAGGTATGCACCTGTACTCATGGAAACTGTTTTTCCAAATGAAGTTTTAATTTGGCGTTCAATACCGAACTTATCAAAAATGGGAACTTTGGATTGATGCAATTTAACAATCGAAATTTTTTCGGGAGCAATCAACTCCAGATATTCAATAATTTCGTTATATAAGTTTTCCTCGTTGACGTGAATGCCTACAAAAGTATCATTCAAAATGTCTCTCAGTAAAGATGATGTTCTGTTTACTTCGCTTAGAACTTTTACTGGCTTGCTATTATTATGAATAAGTTTTTTGCACAAGGTTTCCCAATTTCTCAGAGAATTATCTAAATCTTTTTGTAATTCTTCGAGGTTTTTTTCTTCGGCTACTGTTCTTAGTATAATGCCAAATCCTTTAGGTTTAATGCTTTTAGCCAACTTTTTAAGTCGGATTTTTTCTTTGGTGCTTGATATTTTTTGGGATACCGAAACTCTATCCGAAAATGGAATGAGCACTAAGTATCTTCCGGCGATGGATAATTCGGCACTGAGACGCGGTCCTTTGGTAGAAATCGGTTCTTTGACGATTTGAACCAAAATATTGTGACCCGGCGTGAGTACATCTACAATACTGCCATCCTTATTGATATCTTCCTCATTTTGAAAACTTTTCAAAGAAAAATCTTTGCGTTTTCCCGAACTGGCTTCTTTGAGGAATTTTTGCATGGAACGTAATTGTGGGCCCAAGTCATGGTAATGTAAGAATCCGTCTTTTTCAGATCCTACATTGACAAATGCGGCATTGAGTCCCGACAACACTTTTCCAACTTTGGTAAGAAAAACATCTCCTACTGCAATGTTGTTTGATTCGGCTTCGTTGTGAAGCTCAATCAACCTTCCATCTCTTAGTAAAGCGAAATCAATATCAGTTGAATTACTTCTAATAATTAATTCGGACTTCATATTGATTTGATTAAATAAATTTAAATACTGTATTTATTGCAAGTTTTGTAGTCTTTTACCACTTGCAAACCGATGAGAATCTATAGAGATTCTACTTGTCAATGAACGTAAGGATTGTAAAATCCGCCGATTAAAGCGCCAATATTGAATAAAGTATTCTAAAAAAAGTGACTTTGTGTAACTTAAATTATAACTTATTAAATCTTGAAAGAGAAAGTTATAATACTTTTAAGCTACACAAAGTGATTTTTTGGAATGAATATGAGCACTCCTTTCACAAACTAAGAAAAGGTTTATTTTTTCTTTTTATGTCTGTTTAATCTGCTTCTTTTCTTTCTTTTGTGAGTGGCTATTTTTTTTCTTTTCTTCTTTTTACCGCTTGGCATAAATCAGGTGTTTTAAGAATTAATGAATGAGAATTATTTTTTTACTTTAGTTTTCACACCATTAACAAATATTTTTGCTGGTTTGAATGCCGGAATAAAATGAGCCGGTATTTTAATGGTTGTGTTTTTTGAAATATTTCTTCCTGTTTTTTCGGCTCTTTCTTTGATGATAAAACTACCGAATCCTCTTAAGTATACGTTGTCTTTAGACTCCAATGAAGTTTTAATTTCATTCATAAACGCCTCTACAGTAGCTAAAACTTCTGCTTTGTCAATTCCTGTTTTCTCTGAAATACTTGCTACGATTTCTGCTTTTGTCATAATTAAATATTATTTGAATTAGATTAATTAAGTTTCTTAAATTTTAAAAAGAGTGCAAATATATAACATTCCCCATAATTACAATACAGAATTTCAAATATTTACAATCTAATAGGTTAGACTTTAACACAATAGATTGAATATGTTTGACCCAATACAAATCAATTACCATTTTCTGGCAAGTGAATAAGGACGAGAAATAGTAGTAAAAAAATATTGATTATCAGAACAATCCGTTGATTTGAGCATCAATTTGATCAATGATGTGACCTAAATCTTCAGGACGGTCGATAATGTCTAGATGATCCACATCAATTATTAATAACTTACCCTTGTTATAGCTTGAAATCCAGGCTTCATACCTTTCATTTAACCTGCTGAGATAATCAATACTGATGGAATGTTCATAATCACGACCTCTTTTGTGTATTTGTCCAACCAATGTAGGAATAGTTGCTCTGAGGTAAATCAATAAATCTGGAGGAGAAACCAAGCGCTCCATCAACTCAAAAAGCGATTTGTAATTTTCAAAATCACGATGAGGCATGAGTCCCATGGCATGGAGATTGGGTGCAAAAATATGAGCATCTTCATAAATGGTACGATCTTGTATAATGTTTTTACCACTATCTCTAATCTCTAAAATTTGTCTAAAGCGACTATTTAAGAAATAGACTTGAAGATTGAATGACCAACGCTCCATAGAGCCATAAAAATCATCTAAATATGGATTCTCATCTACCGACTCGTAGTGTGGACTCCATTTGTAATGTTTGGCTAATAATCCGGTGAGAGTGGTTTTCCCGGCACCGATGTTTCCGGCAATGGCTACGTGCATAAAAAATTAGAAATTAGAAGTTAGAAATAGGAAGAGAAAAATTACCCAAACATTTCTTTAATCAGAATCGGACATTCCGAAAACACATCGGAAGCCAAAATTTAAAAACCATGAAATATCTCAACCTATTTGATTTATTAATATTTCACAAACTTTTTGACTTTGTAAAAATAATATTAAAAATGTTATGGTTCAACGAATTGTTAATAAATTATCTATCTTTTCAAGCAACTCTCATTTTATTTTAAATTTAAGTCACTGATTTACAAAACCAAATTATGGAGGGAAGTTGATAAATTGAAAATAGTTATATTTGCAAGGTCTTGTCATTAGTCTTGACCAAAGCTTATTTTATGTTACGAACACTTATAGTATATATTACTTTTCTTGGAGTCACTTTTCTTTCTTCCTTATCAGCTCAAGAGTTGCCTCCTGTTGTGAAATACAAATCGCAGTTTTATAATGCGGGTAATCAAAATTGGATGATTGCTCAGGATTCTCATCATTTTTTATATTTTGCCAACAATGAAGGGTTATTGGAATTTAACGGATCCAATTGGACACTTTATCCTTCACCCAATGAAACCATCATTCGTTCTGTAAAAATTGTGGGTGAAAAGATTTATACAGGATGTTATATGGAATTTGGCTATTGGGAACGACAACCCAATGGTTTACTGCAATACGTTTCATTGAGTCAAAAAGTAGCTACCAAACTTATTGAAGACGAACACTTTTGGAACATCATTTCGCTCGATGATTGGGTTTTATTTCAATCGTTCAATCGGATTTATGTATACAATACCAAAACCGATACTTTTCAATTTATTGACAACCATCCCTATATTTTTAGAATATACAAAGTTAACAACTCTGTTTATTTTCAGGCAATTGGAGAGGGTTTGTTCGAAATTATCAACGGTAAAGGAATCTTGGTTGCTAGCGATGATAGAATTAAAACCAATAGAATAGTTGAAATTTTCACCCATGATGATGGTTTGTTGTTTCAAACTGAACGAGCTGGTATTTTCAATTGGAAAGAAGGAAAATTGGTTCCTTTTCATTTGGAATCGGAAACTGAAATTATTCCAAATTCCATTTTTAGTGCCCAAAAATTATCCAATGGTGGTTTTGCTTTGGGAACTATTTCAAATGGTATTTATATTTTAGATAAACAAGGGAAAGTTATCTATCACATCACTCAAAATACAGGCTTGGGCAATAACACAATTTTGTCGCTTTTTGAAGACGCAGACAATAATTTGTGGATGGGACTAGACAATGGTATTGATTGCATCAATCTACAATCGCCTATAAAAAACTACATGGATGATGAAGGATACCTTGGAACTGTTTATGCAGCCATTAAATTTCACGACAAAATCTATATAGGCACCAACCAAGGCCTGTTTTATAAAAGTGCTTTTTCAAATGAAGGTTTTCATTTTGTCAATGGAACGAAAGGTCAGGTTTGGACGCTTTTCGAACACGACCAACAGTTGTTTTGTGGTCATGACCTTGGGACTTTTTTAATAAATGACCATACAATCCAATTGATTTTCAAAGATTCGGGAACTTGGAAATTTAATACGGTTCCCAATCAATCTCATCTTTTATTACAAGGTAATTACAACGGTTTGTCTGTTTTGGAGAAAAAAGGGAATAACTGGGTATTTCGCAATAAATTGAGTGGTTATGACATCTCTTCGCGTTACTTCGAGATTACAAACGAGTGGGATATATATATTGGACATGAATACAAAGGTGTCATTAAGGTCAAACCCAATTCAGGATTGACATCAGTAGAAAAGTTTGAGATTTTACCTACTCCAATGAAAGGCAAACACATCAGTTTGGCAAAATACAATGACGCGATCTACTTTGCAGGCAAACAGGGGATTTATAAATTGGCATCTCAAAAAAAAGTGTTTGTTAAAGATGAAAACTTGAGCGATTTATTAAATGACGATGAATATATCTCAGGAAAATTAAATGTGGATTCATCCAATAAAATGTGGCTTTTCACCAAAAATTACATTTATTACTTTACATCCGGAAGCTTTAATTCACAGTTGAAAAACCATAAGATTTCAATTCCATTTGCTATCATCAATCCAATGTTGGGATATGAAAATGTTACTCAAATATCCAACAATGAATACCTGATTGGAAAAACCGACGGTTATTTTATCATCAATCTCAACGATTTTAAACTCAAAACGCATAATATTACATTGACTAATATTACGGCCAATAAATTAAACAAACCGAGTTCGAATCTCTCCATTTTTGAAAAAGGTCACTTGCATCATGCTGAGAATAACATCACCTTAAATTTTACCGTTCCTCAATACGACCGATTTATCAATGTCGAATATCAATATATTTTGGAAGGATTTCAAAACCAATGGAGTGAATGGAGCACCAAACCTACTGTAAGTTTTAAAAACCTTTCTCCCGGAGAATATACATTTAAAGTTAGAGCCAAAGTAGCCAATGAAACTCCAGAAAACATGGCTATTTATACTTTCAAAATACAAAAACCTTGGTATCAAACTATTTATGCAATTTTGTTTTATTTAATCCTCGCTTACGGTTTTGGATATTTTATTCACAAAGCCTATCGCAATTATTACCACAAACAAAGAGAAAAACTTATTGAAGAAAATAACCGTTTATTGGAAATAAAAGAATTGGAAAACGAGCAAGAATTGATGAAGTTGAGAAATGAACAGTTGATTCATGATGTTGATACTAAAAACAGAGAATTGGCTGTTTCAACGATGAGTTTAATTAAGAAAAACGAACTCCTAGAACTTATCAAAGAAGATTTGAAGAAAACAGCGGAAAATAAAAACAAAGATTTCATGCCTGTAATTACTATGATCAATAGAAATATAAAAGAGGAAAATTCATGGGATATCTTCAAAGAAGCTTATGATAGCCTAGATAAAGACTTCTTAAAAAAGATGAAAACTGCACATCCGAGTCTTACGCCAAGTGATTTGAAACTCTGTGCTTATTTAAGACTCAATCTTTCCTCCAAGGAAATTGCACCTATGCTACATATTTCTATTAGAAGTGTGGAAATAAAACGCTATAGATTGCGTAAAAAATTAAACCTCATTCACGATGAAGGATTGGTCAATTACATATTAAATATGTAAATCATTTTTTCAAGAATCTACGCTACTCAAAATACATTTATAAAACGACTTAAATTAACATAAGTATTACACTTTTTGATTGAAAATGTCGTATATTTACATGATAAATGATTGATAATTAAATCATAGAATTTTATGCAGCACATAAATAACCTTGAACTGTAACGTAAAGGTTGTTTTTCCTTAAAAGCAATGGACCTTTACGTGTTATCGTTTCACTTAAAACATAACCGGTCATGTTAGCTTGTAAATCATCCAAAGCCAATTTAGAAAAATGCACGCGCCTATTCCTTATGATGGGATTGGTTGTTGCCTTATTGTTAGCGGAATTTGCTATTGAATTCAAAACCCATAATAAAACTGAAGAAAGTTCAGCATATGATTATCATGCAATAGCTTCCGATGAAGAAATTATTCCTGAAACCAAAATGGAATTGGAAACGCCAAAAGAATCTGAACCCATACCCCAAGCCCCGATTTTGGAACAAATCAAAATCGTTTCAGATGATAAAAAAATTACAGAATCCATCTTGGCATCAACTGAAACCGATGAAAAAGATGCTGTAGTGATTCAAAAAGTAATACTCAATGAAGTAAAAGAACAAAAGGTAGTGGAAGAAATTGAAGAAGATGTGCCTTTTTTTGTCATTGAAGATGTACCAAAATTTCCCGGATGTAAAGGAAATAACGATGAATTACGCAAATGCATGCAAGATCACATTCAAGAATTTGTTCATGAAAATTTTAACGCCCAAATAGCACAAGAGTTGGGTTTGGAACCTGGAACCAAGCGCATATTTGTCATTTTTGTCATCGATAAACATGGCAACATTACGAATATAGAAAGTCGAGCACCACATAAAAGCCTTCAATTAGAAGCCGAAAGGGTTGTCAAAGCACTTCCCAAAATGGAACCAGGAAAACAAAGAGGCAAACCTGTAGGAGTTAAATACAGTTTGCCCATCGTATTTGAAATTATCTAGTATTTGAAAAATTAGCGTAATGTAATTTACCATAATCACTAAATGAAAAGAGGCTGCGTAGGAACGGCATTCCTAACACAACCTCTTCCTGCGAATGAACGCATCTATTTGACCGCTTTGACCAATCGCACAAACTCACTTTTGTAACCATCTTGGTCATTTCCTTTGGCGTTGGATGCCAATTCTATAATTTGATTGTAATCGGTTTTTCCTTTAAATTCAGAAGATCTCAATTGCATACCAAACATGGCAACGGAGGCAGCAAACCTAAAATCATCAGGAGTTTCTGATACTGATTTTACATCATCGGGAACAATTTTAACTAATTCAATACTTTCATTTTGATCCGGTTTTTTATATCTGAATTTAACAGTCAGCAACTCTGATTCAAAGGTTGGATTAGGTTCCGTATTGCTGTATTTCAATGAAGGTAAATCTTTGGTGAATTTAGATTTGACTCCTTGTGGAATAATTTCATACAAAGCTGTAACCGTGTGACCACTACCTATTTCTCCCGCATCGATAGTGTCGTCAACAAAATCCTCATCATTGAGTAAACGGTTTTCATAACCGATTAAACGATATGCCTGAACTTTATTAGGGTTGAATTCCACCTGAATTTTGACATCTTTGGCAATGGTAAACAAAGTTCCGCCAAATTCAGTTCCCAGTACTTTTTGTGCTTCTTGCATATTGTCTATATAAGCGTGATTTCCATTGCCTTTATCGGCTAAAGTTTCGAGTTTGGAATCTTTGTAATTCCCCATTCCAAAACCTAAAACGGTTAAAAACACACCACTTTTTCGCTTTTCTTCAATCAGCTTTTCCAAATCTGAATCCGAAGAAGTACCTACGTTAAAATCTCCATCAGTAGCTAGGATGACACGGTTATTACCCTTTTCTTTAAAATGTTTTGCAGCCAGTTGATAAGCCAATTGGATGCCGGCTGCTCCGGCTGTGGAGCCTCCTGCTTGCAATTGATCCAAAGCCGAGATGATTTTTTCTTTTTGATCACCACTGGTAGGTTCGAGTACTACTCCGGCAGCGCCTGCGTATACGACGATTGCCACTTTATCTTTTTCTCGCAATTGATTGACCAATAATTTGAATGCCGATTTCAAAAGCGGTAGTTTATTAGCATCTTGCATAGAACCTGAAACGTCAATTAAAAAAACCAGATTGGAGGCAGGCAGATTTTCGGTTTCAATGGTTTTACCTTGCAATCCTATTTTGACCAATACATGTTCTTCATTCCAAGGACAAACAGCTGTTTCGGTATGAATGGCAAAAGGATGTTCGTCTACCGGTTGCGCATAATTGTAATTGAAATAATTGATCATTTCTTCAATTTTTACCGCATCATTTGGCACCTTTTCGCCATTGTTAATCATCCTACGCACATTGGAATAAGATGCTTTGTCCACATCTATTGAAAAAGTGGATAAGGGATCTTTGAGAGGTGTTTTAAAAATATTTTCGGATATATTGGAATAGGATTCATCATTGGGTTTTTCATAAACAACCGATGAGACAGAGTACTTCTCTTTTTTATCCCTTTTTCTATTAAACAAACCTGATGTAGGTTCTGAAGTTCCATAACCCACAATCACTACTTCTTCTAAGACATTGTCATAAATCATTAATACATTTATTGTATCGGAAGTTCCCACCTTTTTTTCAATCGTTGTCATTCCTAAATAACTAAAAACCAAAACATTTCCCACTTGGGCTTGAATGGTGTATTTTCCATCAAAATCGGTTTCTGTGCCGGTTCGGGTTCCTTTGATGATAATGCTGACACCAGGTAAAGGGCCATTTTCATCGCTAACGATTCCGCTAATGGTTTTTTGGGCGAATAACGTTCCAAAACTCATCAATACTAAACTGAATAAAAGTGTTCTCATGGTTGTTGATTTTAAAATTTAAAGTAAAAGTACCAGCCGACTATCAATGCGACAATCTACAATGAGTAAAATGGATTTTTCAATGAGCAAATGTTGCTTTTAAGAATTTCTAATGTTCTAACCACACCTGCTATATATAAATTGTACTCAAAAAAACGTACTTTTGAAAATCCTAAAAACTTAAACGCACAACTATTGCATCCTAAACCAAATATTCTCGTTACCGGTGGAACTGGATTGGTAGGTTCTCACTTACTAGCACAACTAGGATTACATGGTCATACTATCAGAGCCATTCGCCGTTCAACATCCTCATTGGAAGCAGTGAAGAAGGTTTTTTCCTATTACACTGACGATTTTCAGGCACTTTTTGAAAAAATAGAATGGGTTGAAGCCGATTTATGTGATCTTCCGGCTCTTACGCCTGCATTTGAAGGCATTACACAAGTATATCATTGTGCGGCCATCGTCTCTTTTAAAAAAAGTGATTATGAAGCCATGCGAAAAACCAATATAGAGGGAACTGCTCATCTAGTCAATCTAGCATTGGATTTTCATGTAGAAAAATTTTGTTATGTGAGTTCGATTGCCACAATGGATAAAAATCCAAACATTGCCGTGATAGACGAACAAAATGAATGGAATCCCGAACACAATAACTATGGATATGCCATTACCAAATACGGTGGAGAAATGGAAGTGTGGCGTGGTACTCAGGAAGGTTTGAATGTAGTAATTGTCAATCCCGGCGTAATATTAGGTTCAGGATTTTGGGAACACAATACGGGTAAGTTTTTTAGTAATGCCGCCAAGGGTTTTAAGTTCTACACGATGGGAGAAACAGGATTCGTTGGCGTCAATGATGTTGCCAAAGCTATGATCCAACTCATGGCAAGCGATCTGGTGAATGAGCGCTATATATTGGTTTCAGAGAATAAGAGTTTTCAATATGTATTGAGTAGTATTGCCCAAGCCATAGGCGTTTCTATTCCCAAAATTAAAATCACCCCTTTTTGGAGTGAAATTGCTTGGCGATTGGCTGCTGTTTATTCATTTATTACCGGAAAACCAGCTTTGATTACCAAACAATCGGCTAGGGCTTCCCATCATAAATTTACTTATATTTCTCAAAAGATTAAGGATGAATTGGGGTTTG
This sequence comes from Flavobacteriaceae bacterium, assembly GCA_020854235.1. Taxonomy (GTDB): domain Bacteria; phylum Bacteroidota; class Bacteroidia; order Flavobacteriales; family Flavobacteriaceae. The sequence goes on along the minus strand of JADZFW010000105.1, from coordinate 6,374 downwards.
AATTTGAACCTTTGGAAAAAACAATTCAACGCACTGCAAAAGATTTTTTAAAATAAAACGTTAGTATTATGTTAGGGAGACGTTATCAAAAGACAACTCCTTCATACAAGTGTTGATATCTTAAACCGTGATTATGGTACAGATACCAAACTTATCTGTATTTTTGCAATCTAAATATTACGAAATCGTTTTGATCAATCAAGCTACTATACTGACTGCATCTGATGCGTTGGTCATCATACCAACGTATAATGAAATTGAAAATATCGAAGAAATCATCCGTGCTGTTTTCAGTTTGGAAAAGGCATTTGACATCTTGATCGTGGATGATTCTTCTCCTGATGGCACTGCTCAAAAAGTTAAAGACCTACAAGCCGAATTTCCCAACCGATTGCATTTGGAAGTAAGAAGAGAAAAACAAGGTTTGGGGGTAGCTTACATTCATGGTTTTAAATGGGCTTTGAAAGCCGGATATGAATATGTTTTGGAAATGGACGCCGATTTCTCTCACAATCCCAATGATTTACCTCGTTTATATGAGGCTTGTGTATCTGGTGCTGATGTAGCAGTAGGTTCGCGTTACGCCGATGGCATCAATGTGGTGCATTGGGATATCAAACGCATCCTTCTCTCTTACTTTGCATCTAAATACGTGCGTTTGATTACCGGAATTCCCGTAAAAGACACAACTGCCGGTTTTGTGTGCTACAAAAGAAAAGTATTGGAAACCATTGATTTGGAACAAATAAAGTTTGTGGGTTATGCATTCCAAATAGAAATGAAATTTAAAGCATGGAAACACAAATTTGACATTAAGGAAGTAACCATCATTTTTACAGACAGGGTTAAGGGGAAATCCAAAATGAATTCATCAATCATCAGTGAAGCTGTTTTTGGGGTTATCAAAATGAAAATTGACGGCATTAAATAGGATTTTCCTGTTTAAATCAAAATTCATTACAATAATCTCGCGATGAAAAACTTAGATAAGGAATAATAGGGGTTAAACATATTTGCAATGAAGAAAATATTGATTAAAAATGCCAAGATAGTCAACGAAGGCAGTATTCTAGAAGGCGACGTCCTGATAGAAGGGGAGTTTATTGTTGAAATTGGAGAAAGCATCAGTCCTAAATCACCTGATACCGATGTCATACAGGCTGAAGGGAAATACTTGTTTCCAGGGATGATCGATGATCAAGTCCATTTTCGCGAACCGGGATTGACCCATAAAGCCGATTTGTATTCTGAGAGTAAAGCGGCCATTGCCGGTGGTATTACTTCGTTTATAGAAATGCCCAATACTTTGCCTCAAACAACTACGCAAGTAGCATTAACCGAAAAATTTCAACTGGCTGCTCAAAAATCATTGGCCAATTATTCCTTTATGATAGGTGGCACCAATGACAACTTGGAAGAATTACTCCAAACAGATCCCAAAACTGTAGCTGGAATCAAACTTTTTTTAGGATCTTCTACCGGTAATATGCTTGTTGATAACGAAGAAGTGCTTGAAAAAATCTTTTCCTCGGTCAAATTGTTGATTTCTGCTCATTGTGAAGACGAATCTACCATTCAGAATCACCTCAAAAAGTATGTTGAAACTTTTGGAGAAGATATTCCGGTGGCTTTACATCCTCAGATCAGAAGTGCGGAAGCTTGTTATATATCCAGTTCGAAAGCAGTAGCGTTAGCTAAAAAAACGGGCGCTCGTTTGCATGTATTCCACGTATCTACGGAACAAGAAACCGAATTATTCTCAAATCACACGCCTTTAAAAGACAAAAAGATAACCGCCGAAGTCTGTGTACATCATCTTTGGTTCAATGATTCACATTATCCCGATAAAGGTTCGTTGATCAAATGGAATCCCGCCATTAAATCGGAGAAACATCAGAATGCTTTGTGGGAAGCTCTTTTAGATGATCGTATTGATGTCATAGCTACCGATCATGCACCACATACGCTAGATGAAAAAAAGAAAGTGTATACCCAATGTCCCAGTGGTGCACCTATGGTCCAACACGCTTTTCCGGCTTTATTGGAATTTTATAAAAAAGGGAAGATTTCACTAGAAAAAATTGTGGAAAAAACCGCACACAATCCAGCAGTTTTATTTCAAATTGACAAAAGAGGATTCATCAAAGAAGGGTATTATGCCGATTTGGTATTGGTGGATCTCTCCAAGCCTTGGACAGTTAACAAAGATAATATACTGTATAAATGCGGTTGGTCTCCGATGGAAGGAACGACGTTTACTTCCAGAATTTCTCATACCTTTGTCAACGGAAATATCGTATATAAAGACGGTCGATTCAAAGAAGATATCAAAGGAAAAGCGTTGGCATTTAACAGGCCTGCTACTTCATAATTTCCACACAAATGAGAGTACTACTCACATCCATATTGGTTTTGTTCTTGATTTCCTGTAAAAAGGAAATCAAAACAGTTGTTTCCAAACCGGAAGAACCCGTGAAGGTAACAAAAGAAAAAGCACCTGAAGAAGTGGAATTACAAGAAGTTTCTTTTTTGGAGTTTTTTGAGACCTTTATGAGGGATATGGAATATCAAAAATCAAGAGTTGATTTTCCAGTCTTTATGATGAAAGAAAAAGTTAAGAGTAACGACTGGATGGCAATTGATTTTCTGCAACATGCCGAATTTTATCCCTATTTATTACAAGATACACTGAAACCCAAACAGGTTGAAAAGCAATTGGTACACATCATTGATTTCAATCAAAACACCTATACCGATTATCATTTTTTAAGATCTCTTGATCAGTGGAAATTAGCCAAAGTTGAATCTTCAGAATTGGATTCATTGAATGAAAATGAGTTTGTAGGTTTTTTAATCCGATTTTCTCTGGATGCTGATTTTCAAAGAGCTCACATTGCTTTTCCCTTGAAGGAAGTAACCATGGAAATAGATTCTTTAACCACTTTTAAAGCATCACAAATTCCGGTTGAAGAATGGGAATTCTTTGATTTCATATCTGAAATCCAATATTTAATCATCTTTCACCAACAGCCACTCAACTCCAATACGCAGTATATTCATCTGCGTGGCAATGGAAACGGGATTTCAGTAGAATACACCTTTCAAAAAATTAATGGTGAATGGATGTTTGTACAAATCGATGATCAATCAACTTGATTCCTTTTTTTCCACAAACTCATACATTTAATTCATTATTTATCTATCTTTAAAAATTCTTTTTAGATGGTAAAAAGGATATTAAAATATTGATATTTAGTAATTTATTGAATGAATTATTTTTTCAAACATTTATTGAACGAATTTGAATTACCCCTTACCAATCCGGTACTGGTATTTTCTTTGATTTTATTGATTATATTACTTTCACCACTCATTCTCAAAAAATTTAATATTCCCAGTATCATCGGGTTGATTCTTTCGGGTGTGATTATCGGGCCTTTTGGACTGAACTTTCTCGAAAAGAACTCCGCAATTGAACTTTTTTCAACCATTGGTTTGCTGTACATCATGTTTATTGCCGGTTTGGAATTGGATCTAAATGAGTTTAAAATACACCGCAACAAGAGTTTTTTGTTTGGTTTTCTGACTTTTATTATTCCTTTAGCAGTAGGCTATCCGGTGATGCATTTCGGATTGGGTTATGATGTCAATGCCAGTTTTCTCACCGCCAGTATGTTTGCTACACATACTTTGGTGGCTTATCCCATCGTCAGTCGTTTGGGGGTTTCCAAAAATCAAGCGGTTGCCATAGCAGTAGGCGGGACCATTCTCACCGACACAGCTGTTTTGATTATTTTGGCATTGATTATTGGGAACAGTCAAGGGAATTTGGATCACCAGTTTTGGTTTAGATTGATCGTGTCGATGGCTATTTTTAGCGCCATTATGTTTTTGATTATTCCCAAGATTGCGAAGTGGTTTTTTCAAAAGCTAGAATCTGAAAAGCATTCTCATTATATCTTTGTTTTGTCGGTGGTATTTTTTGCTGCTTTCCTTGCGGAAGTTGCAGGATTGGAAAAAATCATTGGAGCGTTTGTTGCCGGTTTGGCATTAAACAAATTGATTCCACACACTTCGGCATTGATGAATAGGATTGAATACATTGGGAATTCTCTTTTTATTCCTTTTTTCTTTATAAGTGTTGGTATGTTGGTGGATGTAAGTGTTTTTCTTTCTGAACCGTTTACGCTTTTTATCGCATTTATTCTGACAACTACAGCCTTGTTTAGTAAATGGCTTGCAGCGTTTTTGACCCAAATAGTATTAAAATATTCTATTGCCCAAAGAAGAATAATGTTTGGTTTGTCAGCTTCTCGTGCGGCAGCAACCTTAGCCATTGTATTGGTAGGTTTTCAAAACAAAATTATCGATGAAAACATCTTAAACGGCACCATCATTCTCATTTTACTCACTTGTATATTTGCCTCTTTTATTACTGAAAAAGCGGCCAAGCAACTTTTATTGGAAAATGAAGAAATAGATACCACTTCGGTTCCACTCAAACCTAAAAGTGCCGAACAAATATTGGTTTCCATCGGACAGAATACCAATTTGGAAAAATTATTAGAGTTTGCTCAACTGATTCAAGATAATAAATCCCTAAATCCCATTTCTTTTCTTTCTGTTGTTCCCAATGATGAAGAAGCCGATCGGAATTTGGCCAAGTCCAAAAGAAAATTGGAGGAAATTGTCAAACAAGGCGCAGCCACCGAAACCAAAGTTCATCCCATCACGACCATTGACCACAATATTGCCAATGGTATCAGTAGGGTCACCAAGGAAATTTCGGCCGATTATGTCATTATAGGTTGGATAGAAAGAACCGGTTTTTTTGATAAATTATTGGGTGAAAAAGCCGAAGCTATTATCAATAATATCGACAAAACCCTTTTCATCTGTCAGTTGGAAAAGCCGTTTGTGAGTTTCAAACGCATGGTAATTATTTCTCCCGATTTGGCAGAACGGGAGTTTGCTTTCAAAGATTGGGTACACAAATTGGCCAAAATGGCACGCGAATTATCCATTCCTATCGTCCATTACGGAGATGAACGCACACATGAAGCCTTGCAATTGGAATGGGAAAACGCCAAATTCAACGTTCCCATATCGTATAAAACCATTCCCGATTTTGATGATTTTGTCAAACTCACCGGTGAAATCCGGACCGATGATTTGATGGTCTTGATTTCTTCCCGCAAAGGATCCATTTCCTACATCTCCGACTTGGATGTGTTGCCTTCTACCCTAGAAAGACACTTTGAAGACAACAACAAAATCATCATCTATCCACAGCAATTTGCCTATCACTTTTTGGCAGACCGATACGAAGATTTCACTTCCAATCCACTTACAAAAGGTATAGAGCAGATTGGGAATATCTTTAAGTGGGATTAGTAGTGAATGGATTGTTTTTAATCATTATTTAAAAGCAGCGCTTTTAAGGCAATCTCAAAAACGCATACTAAAACGTTACCATATACTTATTGATGCCGCCGTAGCATTACAATTGCTTCCTGCACGCTCGCTGATGCCGTCGTAGCATTACAATTGCTTTCTGCACGCTCGCTGATACCGCCGTAGTGTTACAATTGGTTCCTGCACGCTCGCTCATACCGCCGTAGCGTTACAATTGCTTTCTGCACGCTCGCTGATAACGTCGTAGTGTTACAATTGGTTCCTGCACGCTCGCTGATGCCGTCGTAGCATTACAATTGCTTCCTGCACGCTCGCTGATGCCGCCGTAGCATTACAATTGGTTCCTGCACGCTCGCTGACGCCGTCGTAGCATTACAATTGGTTCCTGCACTCCAAATTCTCCCGATCCGATATCTATCGGTATTGCGGAGAAATAAAAAAAGTTTGCTAAACGCCGGAAGTTTAGCAAACTTTTTACATTCTTATTTCTAAAATACGCTCTACCCCTCAAACATATCCACATAATACCGATAAAACAACGGAATGGTTTCAATCCCTTTCAAATAGTTGAATATACCGTAATGTTCGTTGGGTGAGTGTATGGCATCGCTGTCCAAACCAAAGCCCATGAGGATGGATTTGCTTTTCAGTTCTTGTTCAAATAAAGCCACGATAGGAATGCTACCTCCGCTGCGTTGTGGAATGGCAGGCACTCCAAAGGTTTCGGTGTAAGCTTTGTTGGCGGCTTTGTATCCGATGCTGTCTATCGGGGTTACATAAGCATGTCCGCCGTGGTGTGGCGTAACTTTTACCTTTACAGCTTTGGGCGCTATGGCTTCAAAATGTTTGGTAAACATTTCGGTGATTTCATCAGGGTCTTGGTCGGGAACCAAACGCATAGAGATTTTGGCAAATGCCTTGGAAGCAATAACGGTTTTGGCTCCTTCGCCGGTATAACC
>JADZFW010000104.1 GCA_020854235.1 Flavobacteriaceae bacterium | reverse complement strand
ATAATTAAGTTATTGGGTTATAAGGTTATTCGTATTTCGACAATAGAAAATAATAATTGTGTTGATTGAACTTCCAATTTTTTTATTCAAAAACAAATATACACTAATTTTTATTAGATTTTCAATTTGCTATAGTTGGCTATAAGTCCGATATTTTTGTAGTTATAGCTAATTATAAAATTTATATATAAGCAACAAAAAATCAAAATAAATCAATAATTATTGATTTAACCGTTTGATATTCATTATATTTGTGTCCATTTTAAAACTTTGTATTATGAACCTTTTTTCAAAAATAGCAATGTTTCTGTTTGGATTGATAACGGTACTGCATGCGTTACGATTGATTTTCGAAGTGGCGGTTAACATAGGTGGTTATCAAATACCCTTATGGATGAGTTATGGTGGCTTTTTTATTTTCCTCTTTTTATTTATAGGGATGTGGGGCGAATTAAAAAAGAAAAAATAACTTCTTGAAAAAATAATTCAAGTCTAAATCCAATTATATGTGAATCCGTATCACACAAATAATTTCCTATAAACTTCCTCCACTTTTGAAACAGTAACTATATCAATTTTAAAATCTTTTTGAGCAACTTTATTGAATTTGGATATAAAAATCTGTTCAAAACCCAACTTTTCCGCTTCTGCTATACGTTGTTCGATACGGGTTACCGGTCTGATTTCTCCTGCCAAACCTACTTCGGCAGCAAAACACGTATTTTGAGATATTTCAATATTTTCATTGGAGGATAAAATGGCTACAATGACCGATAAATCTATAGCGGGATCATCTACTTGAATACCGCCTGCAATGTTGAGAAAAACGTCTTTGATGGCCAATTTGAATCCGGCTCTTTTCTCTAAAACAGCTAGCAACATGTGCAAACGTTTGATGTTGTATCCGGTTGCGCTACGCTGTGGTGTACCATAAACCGCACTACTTACCAAGGCTTGTACTTCTATCATCAATGGTCGCATGCCTTCCAAAGTGGCTGCAATGACCGTTCCACTCAAAGCTTGGTCTTTTTGAGAAATCAATAATTCAGAAGGATTGGTAACCTCTCTCAGTCCGGTTTGTTGCATTTCGTAGATTCCTATTTCGGAAGTGGCTCCGAAACGATTTTTTTGCGAACGTAATATTCTATAGATATGGTGTCGGTCGCCTTCAAACTGCAAAACCACATCTACCATGTGTTCCAAAATTTTTGGGCCGGCTATTTGTCCATCTTTGGTGATGTGACCGATGAGGAAAACCGGCGTTGCCGTTTCTTTGGCAAATTTGAGTAATTCTCCTGCGGTTTCTCTAATCTGTGAAATACTGCCCGGTGAAGCATCAATGGCATCAGTATGCAGGGTTTGGATGGAATCAATGATGACCACATCGGGTTGAATTTCCGTAATGTGTCTAAATATATTTTGCGTATTGGTTTCGGTAAGCAACAAGCAATCGGAGTCTTTTTGATGCAAACGTTCGGCTCGCATTTTGAGCTGCGACTGACTTTCTTCTCCCGAAACATACAGCACATTTTGCTTCATGTTGAGTGCAACTTGCAACATCAACGTCGACTTCCCAATACCGGGTTCTCCTCCTAATAAAACCAGCGAGCCCAATACGATACCGCCACCCAAAACATGGTCTAATTCGGTATCCGTTGAGCTGATTCGATTTTCGGCATCCAGTACAATTTCCGAAACTTTAAGTGGTTTGTTGATAGGTCTTACACCTTGACTTTCCGCTTTCCAAGCCCGTTTTTCTTCCTTTTGTACCACTTCTTCAGCAATGGTATTCCATTCGCCACAAGATTGACATTGCCCCATCCATTTGGCATATTGGGCACCGCAGCTTTGGCAGAAAAAGGTGGTTTTAGTTTTCAAGATAATTGTTTGTAAAGTTGAAAGTTTATAAAGTTCTTAAAGTTTCTTAATCAATCCTGAGATGAGTTTGGAAATTTCTAAAGTAATCGTTTGGAATTGATTATACGTGTCATTGTCAATAAAATTAAGATCATGGGCTATATAACTCATGGATCTTACTTCCGCACAGGAACCCTTTGCAACAAAGAGGAAATATTTAAATTCCTGATTGGATTTTCTTTCAAATCCTTCAGCAATATTATTCATTACCGAAATCGAAGCTCTTTCAATTTGATTTTTAAAGGAAGAGTCCTTTGAATTGTCAAAAGAGCGATAAACCATATGGGCAAGTACTCTACTTTTTTGCCACGACAAAATGTCTTCAAATTTTTCAATTTTCATTTTTTCAATTTTTACTTTATTTTTTCACTAAGTTAATTTAAATAGCTATTTTAAATAACAACTCTATAAACTTTCAACTTTAAAAACTTTACAAACTCTAAATAACCGACTTAAACTGCTTCAAAAAATTCACATCATTTTCGTAAAACATACGGATATCGGGAATTTGGTATAATAACATAGCGATGCGTTCTATTCCCATTCCAAATGCAAATCCCGAATATATTTCAGGGTCAATGTTGGCATTTTTCAACACATTGGGATCAACCATGCCGCAACCCATGATTTCGAGCCATCCGGTTCCCTTAGTAATGCGATAGTCTGTTTCAGTTTCCAATCCCCAATAAATATCTACTTCGGCACTGGGCTCGGTAAATGGAAAATATGAAGGACGCATGCGAATCTTGGATTTACCAAACATCTCGGTTGTAAAATAAATCAACGTTTGCTTCAGATCGGCAAATGATACATTTTTATCAATATACAATCCTTCTACTTGATGAAACAAGCAGTGTGAACGAGCCGAAATGTCTTCGTTTCTATAAACTCTTCCGGGAGAAATGGTACGTATAGGTGGACGATGTGTATCCATATAACGGACTTGAACCGAAGAAGTATGGGTTCTCAACAACATATCTTTGGCGACATCTGTCGATTTTTCAATAAAAAAAGTGTCCTGCATATCTCTGGCAGGATGGTATTCGGGCCGATTTAAAGCTGTAAAATTATGCCAATCATCTTCAATTTCCGGACCTTCTGAAACTACATAACCTATGCGATTGAAAATCTCGACTATTTTATTTTTGACAATGGAAATCGGGTGACGGGAACCAATTTCAAAGGGATAACCCGGACGTGTCAAATCACCAAACAAACCTTGTTCGGATATCTGACTTTCCAAGGCTTCCTGTAGGGTTTTCACTTTGTCGGTCGCCTCATTTTTCAACTCGTTGAGTCTTTGTCCAACTTCCTTTTTTTGGTCATTAGGCACATTTTTAAAATCTTCAAAAAGCGTTTTTAAAAGTCCTTTGGTTCCTAAATATTTGATGCGAAATTGTTCGATTTCATCTGACTTTACAGATTGAAATTGGGCAATTTCGACTTGGTATTGAGCAATTAATTCAAGCATTTGATATATTTGAAATATGAGTTTTAAATTTTAGAAATGAGTTATTTGACAAATGATACAAGTATAATACCCATATAAAATATAGATTCAACAAGTTCCACTTGACGTCTGTAATACTTCATTCGGGCAAAATTACATTTTTTTAGGAAAAATGACTTAGATTTATCCACATCATTTTTCTAACTTTGTAAACTTACTGCTTCGGATGGTAAAATGAAACTCCGACAGCTACTTTTTGAATCATTGACCCAGATCCAATCATGCTTAAAAATCCACTACCCAATTTACAATACCACGAATTTCAAGAAGTCCCTTTTAAGGAACTGATGCAAAAACGCGTCTATAATGTCCTGATTGTATGTTCCAATTACGATTATTATTTGATTGAAGAAGACGGACGTATTGACGAACAAATTTTCAATGAATATGCGACTTTAAATCTGCGTTATCCTCCCAATTTTCTCCATGCTTCATCTGCTAAAAAAGCCATTGATGTATTACAAACGGTCAAAATAGATTTGGTCATCACCTTTTTGGATTTGGTAAAAGGTTCGTTTGAAACAGCACAACGCATCAAACTCCATTTTCCCGATGTACCCATAGTAGCCTTGAGCCATTATTCCGATCAATTGCGTCAAAAATTATTAAAAGAAAATGCCAAAATTATCGATGATGTCTTTCATTGGAATGGTGATGTAGATATTTTTTTGGCTATTATCAAATTGACCGAAGACCGCATGAATGCTGAAAAAGACATTCTCGGAACAGGTGTTAAAGCTATTTTATTGGTCGAAGATTCGATGCAATTTTATTCGCGTTATCTACCTCTGATTTATAAAGTGATTTTAAATCAAACCCTTTCTTTCATGCAGGAAGAACTCAATGAACACAGTAAAATGATGTCCAAAAGAGGTCGTCCTAAAATTCTATTGGCCAAATCGTATGAAGAAGCTGTTGAATTGTTTGAAAAATACAAAAAGCATCTATTGGGAGTTATTTCGGATGTGAGTTATCCCAAAGATGGCGAAAAAGATGCAATGGCGGGTTTTAAGTTGTTGGAATATGTCAGAAAATACCAGCGATATTTTCCTTTTTTAATCCAATCTTCCAATATTAAAAATCAGGAAGTGGCCAATTTTCACAAAGCTAAATTTCTATTCAAACACTCCGAAACCCTAGAACAAGACCTTAAAAGATACATAACCAAATACCTTTCCTTTGGAGATTTCGAATTTTGGGATCCAACGACGCACAAAATTGTGGCCGTAGCCAAAGATTTAAGAGAATTGCAAAAAGGAATCAGTATTGTTCCTATTGAATCTATTGTCTACCATTCCAAAAGAAATGAGTTTTCCAAATGGTTGCAATCCAGAGCCTTATTTCCACTAGCCAATTTGTTTGCCGCTTTTGAATTTGAGGACTTTTCAGAAAATGATCAGGTAAAAGAGTTTTTAGCCAAAGCCGTTAGACAATACCGACATTCCAAATCTCGTGGTATTATTGCCAAATTTGACAAAGACGAATACGACGAATATCTCGTTTTTTCCCGTATCGGAGATGGCGCTTTGGGTGGAAAAGCACGTGGATTGGCTTTTATCAACTCGTTTTTAAAAAGACACAAACGCTACAACAAATATCAAGATATAACCATTTCTATTCCGCGAACTGTTGTGTTGAGTACGCAAGTTTTTGATGAATTTATGGAAAGTCACAATTTATTTTCCTTGGTAGCTGATGGAGAAGATGATGACACCATTTTAAATGAATTTATTTCCAAACCACTTCCACAATGGGCTGTAGATGATGTCAGTGCTTTTTTGAAAACCACAAAAGTTCCGGTTGCTGTACGTTCCTCCAGTGTATTGGAAGATACACTTTATCAACCTTTTGCAGGTGTATTTTCCACATATATGGTTCCCAATACAGATCAAGATTTGTTTTTGGAAATGGTTCTCAATGCTATTAAATCAGTAATGGCTTCAGCTTTCTACAAAAACTCTAAAGCCTATATCAAAGCCACCAATCACGCCATTGAAGAAAGTAAAATGGCCGTAGTGTTACAGGAAGTTGTAGGTGTAAAATACGATGATTTATTCTTTCCCAATGTTTCGGGAGTAGCTAGATCTGTTAATTTTTATCCCATTGGCGACGAAAAACCCGAAGAAGGCATTGCTCAAATTGCGTTAGGTTTGGGCGAAATCATTGTAGGTGGCGGGCAAACATTACGATTTTCACCCTACCATCCCAAAAAAGTTTTACAGTTGTCCAATGTCAATTCAGCACAACGAGATACCCAAAAAACTTTTTACGGATTGGAAATGAATCCCGGAAAATACCATACATCTACCGATGAAGAAGTAAACAAACGCTTGTTGAGTATCCGTTCGGTTAAAAATCATCCAGCCTTAAAATTTGTAGCTTCCACCTACGATTTACAGAACAATGTCATCAAACCAGGTGTTTTCGAAGAAGGAATTCGGGTGATTACTTTTGATCATATTTTGAAATACAACAGTTTTCCCTTGGCTGAAATATTACAAGATTTACTCAAACTCTCTCATGGTCAAATGAGTAGTCCGGTGGAAATGGAATTTGCTGTCAAATTAGATGTACCACCAGGCGAACCTAAAGTTTTTAGTTTCTTACAATTGCGACCAATTGTTGAAGAATTTGACTTATTTCACACCATTCCTGATGAAATAGATCCATCGGAAACAGTTATATTATCCAATGCCGCTTTGGGGAATGGCAAATACGATGGTATTCACGACATCGTTTATGTAAAACCCGATTCGTTCAATCCGGCAAAAACTAGAGAAATTGCTTCGGAAGTGGAAAAAATAAATCGACAATTTGACGATAATGGCAAAAATTACATTTTAGTTGGTCCGGGAAGATGGGGATCCAGCGATCCATGGTTGGGAATTCCTGTGGTGTGGTCTCAAATTTCGCATGCCAAAGTGATTATTGAATCCGGATTGCACAATTTCAGAGTAGATCCCAGTCAGGGAACCCATTTTTTTCAAAATCTGACTTCTTTCAAAGTGGGTTACCTTACTTTAAATCCTTATATTAATGATGGATTTTATGATATTGATTATTTGAATCAACAAGAAGCCATTTTCGAAAATGAATACATTAGACACATTCAATTCAATAAACCATTACTAATAATAATTGAAGGTGGTAAAAATAAAGCAGTTATTTACAAGGAAAATCATATGTTAGACACACCTATAATAGAAGAAGAATAAGTTGATTTGTTTGCTTAAATATCGAAAACAAGCCAAATATAAAGTGAATTTTAGCTTTATTAGTCGTAATATAAATGCCTTTGGTTTTTATTTCATTCATAACGAAAACGTTATAGTGATAAAAATTATTTAATTATTTTTATTTTTGTAGTACTTTTTTTATTAATTTTGTAATCGAATTCAATCCGTTGATTGAGTGAATTATTAAACATTATTTTATTATTAAATACCATCTATATGAACGTTCAAGAAATCATGAATTCTCTGGAAGCTAAACACCCAGGAGAAAAAGAGTATTTGCAAGCAGTACATGAAGTATTAGAATCTGTTAAAGATCTTTACAATGAAAATCCGCAGTATCAAGCTGCCAAAATCATTGAAAGAGTTGTGGAACCCGATCGTATTTTAACTTTCAAAGTTTCCTGGTTGGATGACAAAGGAGAAGTACAAGTCAATTTAGGATATCGCATTCAGTTCAATGGAGCCATAGGCCCATACAAAGGAGGCTTGCGTTTTCACCCATCTGTAAACTTATCTATCCTTAAGTTTTTAGGATTTGAACAAATTTTCAAAAATGCCTTGACAACTTTACCAATGGGTGGAGGAAAAGGAGGTTCTGATTTCAATCCTAAAGGAAAATCTGATGCTGAAATCATGCGTTTTTGCCAAGCTTTCATGCTTGAATTATGGCAACTAATCGGTCCTGATACCGACGTTCCAGCAGGTGATATCGGTGTAGGTGGTCGTGAAATCGGATACTTATATGGTATGTACAAAAAATTAGCCAAAGAACACACTGGCGTATTGACCGGAAAAGGCAGCGGTTGGGGTGGTTCATTAATGCGTCCTGAAGCAACCGGTTATGGTGATGTTTACTTTGCACAAGAAATGTTAGCAACCAAAGGTGATTCTTTCAAAGGAAAAATCGTAGCAATCTCTGGTTTTGGTAACGTAGCTTGGGGTGCTGCTCAAAAAGCAACCGAATTGGGTGCTAAAGTTGTAGCCATTTCTGGTCCAGACGGTTATGTTCACATTCCCAATGGTATGACCAACGAAATGATTGATTACATGCTCGAATTGAGAGCTTCCAACAATGACATCGTAGCTCCAATGGCTCAAGAATTCCAAGGCGTAACTTTCCACGCAGGTAAAAAACCATGGGAACTCAAAGTAGATATCGCATTACCATGTGCAACTCAAAATGAATTGAATGGCCCAGATGCTCAAAAACTAGTTGACAACGGTTGTATTTTAGTTGGTGAAGGCGCCAATATGCCAAGTACAGAAGAAGCAATCGATATTTTCTTGAAAAATAAAATATTATTTTCTCCAGGTAAAGCGTCCAATGCGGGTGGAGTAGCCACTTCAGGTTTGGAAATGAGTCAAAACTCAGCGCGTTATAACTGGTCAGCAGAAGAAGTGGATGCCAAATTACATCGCATTATGAAAGACATTCACGCAGCTTGTGTCAAATACGGAACACAACCTGACGGATATGTTAATTATGTAAAAGGAGCCAACATTGCCGGTTTTGTTAAAGTAGCCGATGCCATGCTTGACTTGGGTGTAATCTAATTTGAACCCACATACAATTAAATAATCTATGTTCATGTAAAACCCTTTGATAGTGATAATCAAAGGGTTTTTTTATTGAATTAAAACACTTAAAAACAGTCATTTAACATTTATAAATTATAATCGAATCCAAACCTGAGAAAATTGTAAAAAATATTTTGCTTATAAAAATCTTTAATTTATCTTTGCACCCACTTTTTGACCCATGGTGTAATGGTAACACAGCTGATTTTGGTTCAGTCGTTCTAGGTTCGAGTCCTAGTGGGTCAACAAAATTAAGGCACTTTAAGGTGCCTTTTTTTGTTTACACTAGGGCGAGAAGTTTATCCCGATCTAGAGTTTCTTCATATGAGAAGGCTTCCAGCCTTTAAAGGCTGGAAGCCTTAAAAAATTTCTTAAAAAACTATTCACAATAACTGAACATCAAATATTTCCTTAAATTCGCCACTTTAATGAATCATTTGAAGCCGAAATTTTACTATCGGAAACGAAATGAGTTGTAATTGAACAGGTTTTACCATATTCAAATAGTATTAAGACTAAACCAAAAAAATCCTCAATTTCATTCTCCTACTTCAAATTCAATGCGTATTTATAAGTTTATTTTCATACAAACAAACAAAATATGAACTTTACATTCAAAAAGTACAATCTGATTTTTGGCTGGATAGCATTTGCTGTTGCGCTGGTTACTTACACTTTAACATTGGAACCAACGGTCAGTTTCTGGGATTGTGGTGAATATATTTCCACTTCCGTAAAACTCGAAGTAGGACATCCGCCTGGAGCTCCGTTATATCAAATGTTGGGTGCCTTTTTCGCCATGTTTGCCAAAGATGCTACTCAGATTGCTTATATGGCCAATTTCATGTCAGCCTTGTCAAGTGCTTTTACTATTTTGTTCTTGTTTTGGACAATCAGTATTCTAGCTCAAAAGATTTTAGTTAAAAAAGATGAAGTATTGAATGATGCCAAAGCCTATGTTGTATTAGGCAGTGCTATGGTAGGCGCTTTAGCCTATACTTTTTCTGATAGTTTCTGGTTTAGCGCTGTTGAATCGGAAGTGTATGCTATGTCATCTTTCCTGATGGCACTTTTATTTTGGTTGGGCTTGAAATGGGAAGCCGAAATGGATGAACCACATGGCAATAGATGGTTGCTCCTTATAAGTCTTGTGGTAGGTCTTTCTTTTGGGGTACACATTCTCTCTTTATTGGTTATTCCACCTATTGTGTTTCTTTATATTTATAAAAAATACAAAATACAAAATTTTAATCACTTTGTTTTTGCCAATGTAGTTGCCATTCTTTTCTTGGTTTTTACTTTTAAATTTTTATTTCCATTTACCCTGAAATATTTCAGCGCCATGGAATTGTTCTTTGTAAACACTGTAGGCATGCCATTCAATTCGGGTTCCATTATTGCCGGTATATTGATGATAGCTGCCTTCTATTTTGGATTGCAATACACCCATAAGAAGAATTTGGTTACTGCTCACACTTTGATTTTGTCAGTTTTATTTATTGTAATCGGTTTTTCTTCTTGGTTGATGTTGCCTATCAGAGCCAATGCCAACACAATGATTAACGAAAACAATCCCTCTAGTGCCCGAGAATTACTAGCTTATTACAATCGTGAACAATATGGAGATGCCAATGTCTTTTACGATAAGTATTACTCTCATTCATACAAAGGTGAAAAAGACAAAGATCAACCCTATCGCGACGACATCTTGAAATATGAAAAAGATAAAAAAAGCGGTAAATATATCATTGTTAATCAAGATACTTATAAAGGTGTTTATCCTAATTACAGTAAAAAACACAAAGGTCTTATTCCCCGTATGGTAGGAACTTCACCTACTAACATCCATTATTACAAGTCCATTGCCGGTATTCCCGAAAATGCTACTCGTCGTCCTACCTTTTCTGAAAACTTGCACTTCATGTTTAGTTACCAATTTGGTTACATGTATGGTCGCTATTTTATGTGGAATTTCGTGGGTCGTCAAAATGATGAACAAGGTCACTTGGACATTCACAACGGAAATTGGCTGAGTGGTGTTGGTTTTGTTGACAATGTGATTTTGGGACCTCAAACTGATTTACCAACCGAAGTCAAAACCAATCAAGCTCGAAATACTTATTTCTTTTTACCTTTAATCTTAGGTTTATTTGGGGTGTTTTTTCAACTGCGAAAAGATGCAAACAATTTCTATATTCTCTTACTATTCTTCGCTTTCACCGGATTGGCTATTTTATTTTATACCAACCCAAAACCATTTGAACCACGCGAAAGAGATTATGCCGTTGTAGGTTCATTCTACGTTTTTGCTATATGGATAGGATTAGGGGTAAGCGCTTTATTTAGTTATTTCAAAGAAAAAATGCAGTCCAAAGGTTTGGCAATGGGAATTTCATTCATCGCCTTATTGGCAGTTCCCTTATTGATGGGTTTCCAAAATTGGGATGATCACAACCGTGCCAATAAATACACCGCTCATCTCAATGCTCAAGCCTATCTAGAATCTTGTGATCCAAATGCCATTTTGTTTACCATTGGAGACAATGATACTTTCCCATTGTGGTACTTGCAAGAAGTTGAAAATGTACGTACTGATATCAAAACAGTCAATACCAGCTTGTTTGCTACCGATTGGTACATTGATCAAATGAAACGCAAATCGTATGAAGCCGATCCAATTCCATCTCAATTAAAACATGAGGAATATAAATATGGAAGTTTGGATGTAGCTTATTACTTCCCCGATTCAACAATCGTAAAAGACAGTACGATGTATATAAAGGATTTCATGAACTGGATTCAAAGCGATAAAGAAGTAACGTATTATGAAATCGAAGAAGGAAAAAAACTCAAAACCTATCCGGCTCACATTCTGCGTTTACCGGTCAATAAGGAAGCTGTATTGAGAACCGGATTGGTTGCTCAAAATGAAGCCGACCAAATTGTTCCATTTATCGATATCCGAATAGATGAATACGGTATCACCAAAAACCGCATCATGATGTTGGATATATTGGCCAATTTCAATTGGGAAAGACCTATTTACTTTACCGGCGGGAGTTATGATGACGAGGAATACATCTGGTTGAAAGATTATTTACAAATGGATGGATTGACCTATAAGTTGGTTCCAATTCTCACACCTTATACTGGAAGTCCGTTTGAAATGGGTAGAATTAATCCCGATAAAATGTACAAAAACATCCAAAAATGGAATTGGGGATCGATAACCGAAGGCATCTACCTCGATTCTGAGACCCGAAAAAATTCGGTAAATTTTAGAAATGCTCTAGTCCGTTTATCCAATGCATTAGCCGAAAAAGGAGACACGATCAAAGCAGTTGAAGTTTTGGATTTGTCGCTTGAAAAAATGCCTGCCAATAAGTTTTACAATCATGGCATGTTGTTGGATTATGTGGATAGTTATTACCGTTTGGGACAAAAACAAAAAGCCCGCGCTTTGTCAGATACCATTATAAAAAACACTCAAGAATGGTTACAATACTTCAGCACATTTGAAGATGATTATTTCCCAAGTATTTATGACGAATTGGAAAACAACCTGATGTTGTATGGAGAAATAGTCAAAATGATTACCAAACACGATACAGAAGGTTATGCTCAAAAAGCACAAGACCAATATATTGAACATCTCGATTTGTTCAAGCATCTGATTGACGAATAAACCTATAACTCAAAAACCTGTGTTTTGATTGGGTTTATCCCGTTTAAAACTACAGGTTTTTGTTATGATTGCATGTCTGTATATACCTTTAAATCAGCTTGGTTTTTTAAATGGATCTACCCGAAATACCTCTGGAAGCAAAAACCTTCTCGAAGTATATACTTGACTTTTGATGATGGACCAACACCAGGAGTTACTGAAGAAGTCTTACGTATTTTAAAGAACTTTAACGCCAAAGCTACTTTTTTTTTGATTGGAAAAAATGTAGTTTTATATCCCAAACTTACGCAGACTATTCTAGATGAAGGACACAGCATTGGCAATCACACCCATAACCACTTAAATGGTTGGCAAAATGACACCAAATCCTACCTAGAAAATGTAACTCAAGCTGAAACCACCTTGCCTTTTACCCGATTATTCAGACCTGCCTATGGTAAAATTACGCGTAAACAAGCTCATTTACTCATTCAGAAAGGTTATCGTATAGTTATGTGGGATGTGTTGAGTGGTGATTTTGACCCTGATTTAACGGTTGAAAAATGTTATGCCAAAGTTATGCAACACACGTCTGATGGTAGTATCGTGGTTTTTCACGACTCTTTGAAAGCTCGTTCCAAAATGTTGGACGTATTGCCCAAAGTATTGCAAAAATGGGCAGAAGCAGGTTATACATTTAAAACTTTGAATTAGATTTTCTATGGGCATTTCATTTATGCTCAAGACCAATTACTTCTATTCCTAAACATGCTTTAACGAAATTATCCTATTTACCGTCGCCAATCCTAATTAGTTTATTATTTTTGCACCTTAGTATTAAACTTCAATATGGACGACACTTTTAATGTGTTGAAAACATTTGTAATAGAACAAATTAATCAACGATTATCTACTTCCCAATATTCTGATATTCAATTACGTAAAGCAATTGAGCCAGAAGAATTAAGTCAGAAAATAGACTTAAAGATACCTCATTTGGGAATAGACAGTCCACAAATGCTACACTTGATTAAAGAAGTTTTGGATTATAGTGTCAATACCAACCATCCGTATTTTATGAATCAGATGTTTGGGAAAACACAACCCATTGCTTTTTTAGCCGATATTCTGATTTCAGTACTCAATACATCCATGTATACGTATGAAGTAGCACCTGTTCTCACTTTAATCGAAAAAGAAACCATAGCTCATCTGACTTCCAAAATTTGGGGAACCGGAAACGGCGATGGTGT
Source organism: Flavobacteriaceae bacterium (assembly GCA_020854235.1). GTDB lineage: Bacteria > Bacteroidota > Bacteroidia > Flavobacteriales > Flavobacteriaceae. The sequence continues at coordinate 12,372 of JADZFW010000104.1, read as the reverse complement.
TTTTACTTCCGGAGGCAGTTTATCCAATATGAAAGCTATGTTTTTGGCACGTCAAAATAAATTGAATCACGTCAAAAATTCGGGCTTATTTCAAGAACAACCGGTATCGATCTTTATTTCCGAACAAGCCCATTATTCCTTTGTCAAAGGTGTAAATTTTATGGGATTTGGAACCGATGCACTTATCAAAATTCCATCTAAAGCAGATGCTAGAATTGATGTAGTTGAACTTGAAAAAGCCATCATTCGCACCCAAAAAGAAGGTAGGTTACCTTTGATGCTCGTAGCCATTGCCGGCACGACTATATCGGGTACTTATGACGATGTGGAGACTTTGGCGCAATTGGCACAACGATATGAAATGTGGTTTCACGTTGATGCTGCATTTGGAGGAGCTTTACTCTTCTCCGATAATGAAAGACACAAATTAAAAGGTATTGAAAAAGCGGATTCTGTTACATGGAATTTTCACAAAGCCATGGGAATGCCGTTATCCACAAGTTCTTTTTTAACTAAGGATAAAGGCGATTTAAATCAAGCTTTTCACGTCAATGCCGACTATCTTTTCCACCACGAAGCAGATGACTTTGACTTGGGTCAAAAATCCCTTCAAGGCGGTCGCCGACCTGAAGCTTTGAAGTTGTGGATGAGTTTGAAATACGAAGGTGAAAAAGGTTTTACCCAACGTATTGAAAAATTGAGAGCCAATGCCTTGTACTTTGCCAAAGCAATAGAAAAAAATCCAAATTTCGAATTGTTTCAAGAACCCGATTCCACCATAGTTTGTTTCAGATATATTTCCGAAAAAGGCAGTATTTCAGATCAAAATGAATTGAATGTCAAATTGAGAGAAGCCATTTTCAACGAAGGTAAAATAATCTTCAATTACGCTCCGATTCATGATAAAATTTATTTGAGATGTGTCTTATTGGATCCCGATTTTACGCAACAACAGTTGGAAAACATACTGAATTCCATTTTGGAAAAGGCTTCTTATATTAAAGCTGGAGCCGAGGTATAGCTATCTTAAAATTACTGTCAATCTTTTTATTACTTCATCCACTCCCAAATCCCTCATACAAGCAAAAGGTTTGACATGGGTGCAATGCGCTGTCCCAAAAACGGAACAGGGTCTGCAAGGCATTTGCTCAATGGACAATTGAATATCATTTTCTTTAGGTTGGTATAAGGCTGAAAATCCCACATCAGGATGTGTTCCTCCCCAAATTGAAAGTACAGGTATACCCGTAAGCGTGGCAATGTGCATATTCCCCGAATCCATACTTATAAATGCCTGCAATTCTGATATTTTTTGAATTTCTTCCTTCAAACTCATTTTTCCGGCAAGATTGTGCACATTTGGATAATACGCTGCCATATGTTGCAAAGTTTCTACTTCTATTTTTCCACCGCCAAAAAGATAAATTTCTAGAGTTGGATATTGTAAAAATAATTTTTCAATCAGTTCGTAAATTTTATCTATTCCCCATTGTTTACTAGGATGAGCGGCAAATGGGGCAATGCCGATAGCAAGTTTGTTTTTAGGTTGGGCAACCGATTGAAAAACACTCAAATAAGCAGGTTCCATGTCAAATTCCAAACCTGCATCCGCAAACACAGCATGATAGCGTTCGCTGGTATGTGGTAAAGGTAGCTGATGCTTCGCGGTCTTGAAAGATGCAATTCCTTTTTCAATCAATTGTCTTTTTTGGCGTCTTCCTTTATTTATTTTGAAAACCGGAATTCCTTTCATTCGAAAGAACCATCCAATTGTCCAAGTACGCATAACCGAATGTAAATCTAGTACCAAATCAATCTTTTGTTCTTTCACAATGTCATCAACCAATTTCTTCAATCCGAAAAATCCATGGTGTCGACCTTTCAAATCCACCGGAAAACAACGCACTTGTGGAATGTTTTCAAAAAAAGTTTGAAAGAATGGTCGGGTCAAAATGGTAATTTGCAATTCAGGATATGATCGCAATAAATTACGAATAACAGGAACAATCAACACCACGTCTCCCATAGCTGAAAAACGGATGATGAGAATATGTTGTTTGTTAAAATTCAATAATGTGGAAATTCAGGTGTTATTTTTTAAACTAAATTAAAGTTTTAGGATATTGATTTTCATTAAATTATCATAAATACAATATCATTAGACAAATGTACTTATTTTTTATTTTTTCTATAAAAAAATCAACGAAAATTAAGTTTAGTTTGTGTAAAAAACATACTTTTGCACTTTATTTTTAAAAATTTAAAACTTCGATATATATGTCAAAAGACATTCGCATTCCTAAAGGGCTTGACATCAAGCTCAAAGGTACAGCCGAAAAAATCCTTTCCGACTTACCTCGCTCCGAAGTTTACACAATTTTTCCCACAGATTTTCACGGAATTACACCCAAACTCCTTGTCAAAATAGGAGATAAGGTGCAAGCTGGTGATGTCTTATTTTTTTCTAAAACCAATGAATGGGTCAAATTTGTGTCTCCGGTGAGCGGTACGATATTGGATATTATAAGAGGAGAAAAACGCCGTATTCTCGAAATCAAGATTTCAGCCGATGCCAAAGATTCTTTTAGAGAATTTGGAACTAAAGATCCGTTGAAAATGAGTTCAGATGAAGTAAAATCTCATGTGTCAGAAGCGGGTTGTTTCCCTTATTTCATCCAACGTCCCTACGAAATCATTGTCGATCCAAACGATACTCCCAAAGCAATTTTCATTTCCAGTTTTTCAACTGCTCCATTGGCTGCGCATGATGCATATGCATTAACCGGTCAGGAGTTAGCCTTTCAAACCGGAATCAATGTATTGACCAAACTCACATCGGGAAAAGTCAACCTTTCTGTTTGTGGAACTGACAACAGTTTCTTTGATAAATTGGACAATGTTGAGATTTATCGCGTTTTTGGAAAACATCCTGCCGGAAATGTCGGTGTTCAAATCAATCAAATTGATCCCATCAATAAAGGAGAAAGAGTGTGGACGATCAAACCTCAAGATGTAGCTTTGATTGGTCGTTTGTTTAATACCGGAAAATACGATGCCACTCGTGTATTTGCATTAGCAGGAAGCGAAGTGAACAAACCGCAATATTATAAAGCTATTCAAGGGGCTTCTTTGGTTAATATATTTAAAAGCCAAGTTCATAATACAAACGTTAGATTTGTTTCAGGAGATGTCCTTTCCGGTAAAAAAATTGGAAATGAAGCTTCACTCGGTTTTTATACCAATTTGATTTCAGTAATCCCTGAAGGTGATTATTATACTTTCTTCGGTTGGATGCCTTTCACTCAAAATCAAAAATTGAGTTTATCTCGTACTTTCTTCAACTTTTTAATGCCTAATAAAGAATATAAATTAGACACTAATTTGAATGGCGAAGAACGAGCATTGGTAGTTACAGGCGAAATGGAACGCGTGTTTCCTATGGACATTTACCCAATGCAATTGTTGAAAGCAGCATTGGCGGGAAATATTGAGAATATGGAAAATCTGGGTATCTACGAAGTTGCCCCAGAAGATTTTGGATTGATTGATTTCAGCAATACTTCCAAATTGGAAGCCCAAGAAGTAATCAGAGAAGCGCTTGATATAATGATTAAAGAAGTAGGATAATTATGCAGTTTTTAAGAAATACAGTAGATAAGCTCAAAAAACCTTTTCTCAAAGGAGGAAAATTGGAGCGTTACGAAAAAGGCTTTCAAGCCATTGAAACTTTTTTATTTGTTCCCAATCACACTACCAAACACGGTGCTCATGTGCGTGATGGAATTGATTTAAAACGAACTATGATGGTAGTTGTTATAGCCCTTATTCCGGCATTATTGTTTGGAATGTACAACGTAGGATACCAACACTTTAGCCAAATTGAAGGTTCCGACTTGTCCCTCATGCATTTATTCGGATATGGTTTTTGGAAAGTCCTTCCAATGATTATTGTATCCTATGCCGTTGGTTTGGGTATCGAATTTGCCTTTGCCATGTGGCGTGGACACGATGTTAATGAGGGATATCTAGTTTCCGGATTATTAATTCCCATGATTATGCCCATCGATATACCTTTGTGGATGTTGGCTATTTCAGTTATTTTTGCTGTTGTCATTGGAAAAGAAGTATTTGGTGGAACCGGCATGAATATTTTTAATCCCGCTTTATTGGCTAGAGCATTTGCTTTCTTCTCTTATCCTATTTATATGTCAGGTGACAAAGTATGGGTGAGTGATGCTTTGACCACAGATGGTATGTCGGGTGCTACCGTTTTAGGTAGTCTGGCTCAAAATATTACCCCATCATATACTACTATGGATATGTTTCTAGGATTCATTCCTGGTTCGATTGGGGAAACTTCCAAATTAGCCATACTTATTGGTGCCGTAATTTTAATTGCTACCGGAATTGCCAGTTGGAGAATAATGTTGTCTGGTATAGTTGGAGCAGTTGTTACCATTTTAGCCTTCAACGCTGTAGGGTTAAATGAATTGATGAAATTTAGTGTCATTGACCATTTGCTGGTAGGTGGATTTTTGTTTGCAATTGTCTTTATGGCAACTGATCCTGTTTCTGCAGCTCAAACCAATAGAGGTAAATGGATTTATGGATTCTTGGTCGGATTTTTCACCATCACAATACGTATTTTCAATCCGGCTTATCCGGAAGGTGCCATGTTGGCTATATTGTTGATGAATGCAGTTGCTCCAACCATAGATTATTATGTGGTCAACGGCAATATCATGAAACGGAAGAAAAGAATGAAAACTAACTCTTTAAAAACAGCTTAATTATGAATACAGAAGGAAATGGATATACGTTTGCGTTTTCTACCGTAATGGTTGTTTTGGTGGCAACCGCTTTGGCATTTGCAGCTACAGCTTTGAAACCGGCTCAGGATCTCAATATCAAAAAGGAAAAAATGCAATACATCATGCGTTCTATCGGCATGAAAGAAATCAGTAGAGAGGAATCTCCTGCTGCTTATAAAACCTATATCAAAGATACCTTGGTATTGGATGATCAAGGAACTGAAATTGGAAAAGGCGCTTTTGCCATAGATTTGGCTAAAGACAAAGGGAAACACCCAATTTTTATAGCAGAAAAAGACGGACAAAAATTCTACGTTTTACCGGTACGTGGCATGGGTTTATGGGATGCTATTTGGGGCTATGTAGCTGTAGATGAAAATCTAAACGTTAAAGGTATTGTATTTGACCACAAAGCCGAAACACCTGGATTGGGTGGAGATATCAACAGAGATTTTTTTCAAGATCGTTTTATTGGTGAAAACATTTTTAGTACAAATGGGGATTTTCAAAAGCTGAGTGTTATTAAGGCTTACAAAGGTGGAGATGATAAAACGGATGGAAAAGTAGATGCCATTTCAGGTGCTACTTTGACCTGTAATGGCGTTTCTAGAATGTTGATGGATGGTTTAAAACCCTATGAAACTTATTTAAAAACTATTAAAAAATAATCATTATGTCAGATACAAACAAAGAAGGATTATTTTCCAAAAGTAATATCAAACTGATTACCAATCCACTGAATGACGACAATCCGATTTCAGTACAGGTTTTGGGAATCTGTTCTGCCTTGGCGGTTACTGTTCAAATGAAAAATGCCTTTGTAATGGCTTTGTCTGTTACTGCTGTGGTAGCAATAGGTAATGTCATCATTTCATTATTGAGAAATTATATTCCCAGTAGAATTCGAATTATCGTACAATTGGTTGTAGCAGCTGCCTTAGTAATTTTGGTAGATCAAATATTGAAAGCCTATTCTTATGACATCAGCAAACAACTTTCGGTTTTTGTAGGATTAATCATCACCAACTGTATTCTGATGGGTCGTTTTGAAGCTTTTGCTTTGGGTAATAAACCTTGGCCCTCATTCTTGGACGGATTAGGAAATGGATTTGGTTATGGATTGATTTTAATGGTAGTTGCCTTTGTGAGAGAATTATTAGGATCAGGGAAAATTTGGGGTTTTGAAATTTTAGGAGATCCTTTGAAAAAAACCGGAGTTTATGCATCTGGATATGTCAACAACGGATTTATTATTTTGGCTCCTATGGCGCTGATATTGGTAGGAATTGTGATTTGGGTACAACGCAGTATCAATAGAAAATTAATTGAAAAATAATAGTAGGATATGGAATACGTAAATATATTTATCAAATCGTTGTTTATAGACAACATGGTTTTTGCCTACTTCCTAGGGATGTGTTCTTTTTTGGCTGTTTCCAAGAAAGTATCAACAGCTGTTGGATTGGGAATTGCCGTAACTTTCGTTCAAATTATCACTGTTCCTCTAAACTATTTGATTTACAAATATGTATTGGAGCCAGGTGCCTTAGCATGGTTAGACCCTTCGTTTGCTTCTTTGGACTTGAGTTTTCTAACTTTTATTCTTTTTATTGCATCTGTGGCAACTATGGTGCAATTGGTAGAAATGATTGTTGAAAAATACTCTCCATCATTATATAATTCTCTTGGGATTTTCTTACCACTTATCGCCGTTAACTGTGCTATTTTAGGTGGATCCTTGTTTATGCAACAAAGAGTAGATGCCGGAATTTATTCTAATATAGGTCATGTAACCACTTTTGCTTTGGCATCAGGTCTGGGTTGGGCCATTGCCATTATCTTGATGGCAGCTATTCGTGAAAGAATGGAATATTCTCATGTATTGGCTCCTTTGAGAGGTTTGGGAATTACCTTTATCATCACAGGTTTAATGGCAATTGGATTTATGAGCTTTGGTGGTATTGATTTGAATGCATTCAATCAACAACCTGAAGAAAAAGTCAGCGAACTGGTTCCAACAAAACCGATAGAAGCCCCAGTACAAGTTCTCGATACCTTACCCATCATCGATTCTTTGACTGTCGATTCGTTAAAAGTTGATTCGTTGACTGTTAATCCTTTAGAGAAAAGTAAATAATATTAACCAATAAATGAAGTGAGAATTTTGAAGGATTTCCAATAAAAACCTTCTAACTTCTAACTTCTAACTTCTAACTTTATGTTTAGTATAACCGAACTTATCATTTACGCAATCATAGCATTCTTAATTCTGCTTTTATTGATGGTTTTTATGCTTTTATATGCTAAAACCAAATTGGTTGCCTCCGGAAATGTAAAGATAAAAATCAATGGAGAAAAAGAAATTGAGGTTCCAGCCGGAAGCTCATTGCTTTCTACCCTTGGAAATGCCAAAATATTTTTACCTTCTGCTTGTGGCGGTGGTGGCACTTGCTTACAATGCAAATGTCAAGTACACGAAGGTGGTGGAGAGCCATTACCTACGGAAATTCCCAATTTTACCCGCAAAGAATTGGCTCAAGGCTGGAGATTGGGATGTCAAGTCAAAGTCAAACAAGACATGGACATCGAAGTGCCGGAAGAAGTTTTTGGTATCAAAAAATGGGAAGCTACCGTAGTATCCAACTACAATGTGGCTTCGTTTATCAAGGAATTTATTGTCGAGCTTCCTGAAGATATGGATTACAAAGCCGGTGGTTATATTCAAATTGAAATCCCAGAAACTGAAGTAAAATATACCGATATTGACATCACTGCTCATCCGGTGGAACATCCCGGCGAACCTGAAAAATTCAAATTGGAATGGGACAAATTCAAATTGTGGCCCTTAGTGATGAAAAACGGAGAACAAGTAGAAAGAGCCTATTCCATGGCTTCGTATCCTGCAGAAGGTCGACATGTCATGCTCAATGTGCGCATCGCTACGCCACCATTTGACCGAGTTACTAATGATTACATGAAGGTTAATCCGGGAATTGCATCTACTTATATTTTCTCTCGCAAAGCAGGTGATAAAGTGGTGGTTTCTGGACCTTATGGAGAATTCTTTATCAATGAATCTGATGCTGAAATGCTTTATGTAGGTGGAGGAGCTGGTATGGCTCCAATGCGTTCTCATTTATATCATCTTTTGAAAACCTTAAAATCTGGAAGAAAAATCACCTATTGGTATGGCGGTCGTAGTAAACGTGAGTTGTTCTACGTCGATCATTTCAAAGCATTGGAAAAAGAGTTTCCAAACTTTAGATTTTACCTCGTTCTTTCCGAACCACTTCCAGAAGATAATTGGGTTCCCAAAAAAGACGCCACCGATAAAGTAGGAGATGGATTTGTCGGATTTGTACATCAAGCGGTTATTGATCAATATTTAAATCAACACGAAGCTCCGGAAGATATAGAATTCTACTTCTGCGGTCCGCCTATGATGAATAAAGCAGTCGTGAAAATGTGTGACGACTTTGGAGTTCCCAAAGAAAACGTTCGTTTTGACGATTTTGGAGGATAGTTTCATAAACTTTTACAAATCCTATATTATCATAGGATGTCATTTTATAAAACCATGAACTTATGAATTTAAAGATTCGTAATTTCATGGTTTCTTTTCTTTATAAAAATACACTTTTTAGAGTTAAAATAACCCATTGTTAACATTATCATAAATAAAATCCGTACCTTTGTCATCCGTTTTTTCAAACGATTTAGAATCATTAATTTAACAGATATTTTATGAGAAAATTTTTGTTGTTGTTTTTTGGATTGGCTTTGGGATTCAATTCCTACGCACAATCTTTAAGCTCCATCAAAGGTCGTATCTTGGAAAGTGAAACTCAAACTTCAATCAATGAAGTGAAAGCGTCATTACAAGGTACAACTTTCAGTGTGTTTTCAGATGCTGAAGGTGCTTTTGTGTTGGAGAACATTCCCAATGGGGAATATGTATTGCAATTGAGTAAAGTAGGGTATGAAAACCTTTATCTTCCTGTAAGTGTTCAAGACAAAGCAGTAGATTTAGGAGACATTACACTTTATACTGATTTGAATACCAAATTGGACAATAGTGTCATTACACTTTCAGAAGAGGAATTGACAGATGATGAAGCCGGCGGTGCCGATAACATTGCAGGTTTATTACAGTCATCATCAGATGCCTATCAACAAGCTGTTGCGTTTAACTTCAGTTCTGTTTTCTTCCAAGAAAGAGGTTATGATTCTAGTTTCGGTCAAGTATTATTCAATGGAATTCCAATGAATAAATACAACAATGGCCGTCCGCAATGGAGCGAATGGGGTGGCTTGAATGACATGATGCGAAATGAAGAATTTGTGTCTGGCCTTCAACCTTCCGACAAAACTTTTGGTGGGGTTTTAGGTAGCTCCAATTATATTACTCGTGCTTCTCAATACCGCAAAGGTGGACAAGTTGCTTATGCAGCAGCCAATTCTAACTACGATGGACGTGTAATGGCAACTTACAATACAGGCGTATTAAACAATGGTTGGGCTTTCTCTCTTTCTGCTTCTCGTCGTTACGCACAAGAAGGTTACAGCGAAGGAAGTGCCTACAATGCCAATGCAGGTTTTATTGCAATTGAAAAAGTAATAGGTAATCATAGTTTGAATTTGACTGCATTTTATACTCCAAACCGTCATGGTAAAAATTCTCCCAATACGCAAGAAGTTTTTGATTTGGGTGGAGAAACCTATAATGCCTATTGGGGTTGGCAAGAAGGCGAAAAACGCAATTCTAGAGTGAAAGAAATCAAAGAACCTACGTTTTTCTTAAGCCATAACTGGGAAATCAATGAAAAATCTACTTTGAGCACCAATTTGATGTATCAATATGGTACCATCGGAGATAGTCGTTTAGGATATGATACTTCCAATAATCCCGATCCTACTTATTACAAAAAATTACCTAGTTATTATGTAACTCCAGGTTATGAAAATTATCAAACAGCTGTTGATTATACCTATAAATTCTTAAATGATGACCCAGATAGCCAAATCCTCTGGGATGATTTATATCAAGCCAATTATACTGTTAACGGAGATGCAGCTTACTACCTTTACGAAGATGTAGTAGATGATGAAACTATGGCAGGAAGTATTATTTTCAATTCACAGTTGAAAGATAATATCAAATTGGATGCTTCTGTATTGTACAAAAACACCCGTTCTGAAAATTATGCAAACATGATTGATTTATTGGGCGCTCAATACCAAATAGATGCTGATAAATTTGAAAGTGAAGGAAGTGATTTAGGTCAGAATGATTTAAATAATCCAAACCGTCAGGTTGTGGAAGGTGATAAATTTCTGTACAATTATCGCATTGATGCCACTCAGGTGGAAGGTTTTGCTCAAATGCAATTTAGCTATCAGTTTATTGATTTTTATACTTCACTTACAATGGGGCAAACTTCATATCAAAGAGAAGGTTTATTCAATAATGGTAAATATTCCAACAATTCATTTGGAAAAGGTGAAAAACAAGATTTCCTAACCTATGGATTTAAGGGTGGTGCCACTTATAAGTTATCAGGTCGTCACTTATTAAATATCAATGGAGGTTATATGGAGAAAGCTCCAACAGTTAATGCTAGTTATGCCAATTCTAGAGTTTCCAACGAATTGGTTCCCAACTTGTCAACCACTAAAATCACGACCGGTGACATCAGTTATATTTACCGTTCACCAGGTATCAAAGCTCGTTTGACCGGCTATTATACTACTTTTAGAGATTTGACCAAAGTAGGATTCTATTTTGTGGAAGGTTTAAATGTAGCCAATTCCAATGCTGAAGTGGATGAAGATGCCGATTTCTTGACTACAGCTCTTTCCGGAATTGATTATAAAAATTATGGTGGTGAGTTTGGAATCGAAATTCAAGCTACCCCTACAGTGAGCTTTACCGGAGCAGCATCTATAGGTGAATACTTGTACGATAGCAACCCCGAAATGTTTTTAACCCTTACGGACAACTCTTATGAAGATACTTATATCAATGTTTCTCAAGGAGCTTCTTACTTAAAAAACTACAAGCAATCGGGAACACCTCAACGAGGATATTCAGTAGGCATGACGTATAGAGACCCGAAATTTTGGTGGGTTGGCGCCAATGCTAATCTTTTAACACATAGTTATATCAGTTTATCCGAATTCCGTCGTACCGATAATTTCTTTTTGGATCCATTTGATGGACAACCAATCAATGATTTGTCTCAAGAAGAAGTAGATGCCATTCTGGCTCAGGAAAAATTGGAAGATGTATTTGTTGTTAATTTGGTAGGAGGAAAATCCTGGAAAATTAAAGATAATTACGTAGGATTCTTTGCTAGTGTCAATAATTTATTGGGCGAAAGTTTCCACTCAGGTGGATTTGAACAAGCCCGTAAAGCCAATTATACCGAACTTCAGGAAGATCAAGCTCTTGAAACACCTTTATTTGGAAACAAATACTGGTACGGTAGAGGCACAAGTTATTACATCAATTTATATTTCAGATTTTAAAAATTACTAACTTATAAAACACTTTAAACATGAAAAAATTATTTTATTTATTTGTTTTAGCAGTTTCTCTTACCGCTTGCGTTGATGATACTGACTATGATACTCCTCAAATATATGGAGAAGATCCCGTAATTCCAGCTGCACAGTTGTCTAGCATTCAAAATGTCATTGCACAATGGAATGCAGCCAATCCTACTGGTACAACAGCCAATATTGTAGAATTTGTAACCGATACTGAAGCACCTGTTTATATCTCTGGTTATGTAGTGTCTGATGATCAAACTGGAAACTTCTATAAAGAATTATTTATTCAAGATTCCCCTACCGATCCTCAATATGCTGTTAAAATAGCTGTAGATGTTGCCAGTTTATATACCAAATATGATTTAGGTAGAAAAATTTACCTCAAATTAAACGGTTTGGCCATCAATAAAAGTCATGGTGAAATGGTGATTGGTGAATTATTAGGTGGTGCCATTGAAAATATCCGTGAAAACAAAGCCAAACAAAGTTTGTTACGCAATGCTTCTGCAGATGTATTAACTCCCAAAACCATTACAACCAACCAAATCAGTAATGCTTATGTTGGTATGTATGTGAAATTTGAAAATTTACAATTTGACCTCGATGTGGTAGGCAAACCCTATGTAAATCCTTTGGATAGTTATGATTCTTACCGCGCCATGGTTAGTTGTGAAACTGGAGGAGAAGTTGTATTGGAAACCAGTACTTTTGCAACTTTCAGAGAACAAATCGTTCAAGGTGGAAAAGGAAGTGTTGAAGGAATCCTTTCTAGAGATTATGGAGATGACTTCTTTGTCTTGAGAGTTAATAATATCGATGCTTTTACATTCAACGGTGAGCGTTGTGACCCATTATTTCAAGATGGATTTACCAATGGTTTTGCCAAATGGATGACTTATAGTGTTACGGGTGCTCAAACTTGGGTAATCGATACACAATATGGCAACCCAGGAAGTTGTGCTAAAATGTCAGGATATGCTGGTGGAAATAATGTCAATGAAGATTGGTT
>JADZFW010000103.1 GCA_020854235.1 Flavobacteriaceae bacterium | reverse complement strand
TGAGATCAATATTCCGTAAGGTTTAAAATTTGTAGCAATAAAACAAGAGCAACCAATGTCCTTTAGGAACAACATTTATAAATTGAATTTGTCATGTCGTATTAATTTAATTTTGATAAGTTTAGGTCTTAGCTTGTCCAGGTTTTGTTATTGAGTTTGGGTTGCTGTTTAGGTTAACTACACAGAGCTTGTCTGCACTGAACTAATCGAAGTATGGTCTTCAATTAAATAAAAAATTGCAATGCTTAATTTACTTGTTGAAACTTCTTAGTTTGATTTCAGTTAATACTTTTTTTGTGTATAAAGGGAAATCGGCTTGTTGAATCCAAGCGTAATAACCTTGATCTTTTTCTAAAATTTCTGTCACTTTTTTGCCTTTGTATTTTCCAAATGAGAATATTTCATCACCTTGCTCATCATACAAAATAAATCCGGCAAAATCTGCTCTATCCCGATGGGAAGAATATTCGCTAAGCATTTTAGTGTCGTTTTCCAAATCGTCGTATCTTTCTAATTGGGCTTTCAATATTTCATAGGTTGCAAATGTATCAGCTTCAGCTGAATGGGCATTTTCAAGTTTTTTTTCACAATAAAATTGGTAGGCTGCTCCTAAAGTACGTTGTTCTTTTTTGTGAAATATAGTTTGGACATCAATAGCTAAACGGTTTTTCATGCTAAAATCTACATCTGAACGAAGCATTTCTTCAGCTAAAATGGGGATGTCAAATCTATTGGAGTTAAATCCGGCTAAATCACAACCTTTTATTAGATCTCTGATTTTGATTGCAATTTCTTTAAAAGTGGGTTCATTTAAAACCATTTCATTGGTAATGCCATGAATCAATGAAGCTTCTCTTGGAATCTCAATAATGGGATTTACCCGTTGTGTATACCTTTCTTCTTTCCCATTGGGATGAATTTTGATTATGGAGATTTCAACAATTCTATCAGATGCTATATTAATTCCAGTTGTTTCTAAATCAAAAAAAACGAGTGGCTTAGTTAGATGAAGCTGCATGTATATGTTTTGTTTTTAATGTAGACTATTTTAAATAAATGATATTTAATGAATTACAACTAAATCGATTGAGTTGCTGATTTTTGCGATTGAGCTTTATTCAATGTGTAAAAATAAGCTAATTAAAATTTTGACGAATATTTATATAAAAATTTTTTCCTATTAAAGAAAATTCATATTTTTAACGCATTCATTAAATTTATTTATCTATGGGCTCATTTAACATCAAAAGTTTAGAAAGTTATTTTAAAATTTATAGAAAATCTGTAAGAAACCCCAAAAAGTTTTGGGATACAATTGCCGATGAAAATTTCACTTGGTATCAAAAATGGGACGAAGTTGTAGAATACAACATGCAAGAAGCACAGTTCACTTGGTTTAAAAATGCTAAACTAAATATTACAAAAAATTGTATTGACCGTCATTTGGCAAAAAGAGGAGATCAAACCGCTATTATTTTCGAACCTAATAATCCTGAAGAGGAAGCCAAACATATAACCTATAAAGAATTGTATGCAGAGGTTTCTAAACTAGCTAATGTTTTAAGAGACCAAGGCATCAAGAAAGGAGATAGAGTTTGTATATATTTACCTATGATTCCCGAATTGGCTTATACCGTGTTAGCCTGCGCTCGAATTGGAGCGATTCATTCTGTTGTCTTTGCAGGATTTTCTTCTGTTGCGTTAGCGACACGTATTGATGACAGTTCTTGTAAAATGTTAGTAACTGCAGATGGTGGATATCGTGGTAACAAAACCATAGATTTAAAAGGGATAGCTGATGAAGCACTTGAAAAATGCCCGAGTATTGAAAAAGTACTGGTAGTAAAAAGAACGAATGAAGCCATCAAAATGAAAGAAGGTAGGGATTTATGGCTCAAACCTCTAACTGAAAAAGCAATTCCCAATAATGTAGCAGAAATCATGGATGCAGAAGACCCTTTGTTTATTTTATACACATCGGGATCAACGGGAAAACCCAAAGGGATGTTGCACACTACCGCCGGTTACATGGTTTATACGGCCTATACCTTTAAAAACATTTTCAACTATAAAAACAATGATATTTTTTGGTGTACTGCTGATATCGGTTGGATTACGGGTCACTCCTATATATTATATGGACCTTTATTAAATGGAGCCACAACGGTTTTGTTTGAAGGAATTCCATCTTATCCAAATCACAGTCGTTTTTGGGAAGTAATTGAAAAACATAGAATTAATCAGTTTTATACGGCGCCTACCGCTATTCGAGCTCTTGCTAAAGAAAGTATTGATTTTGTTCAGAGATTTCCATTGGAGTCACTCAAAGTAATTGGATCAGTTGGTGAGCCCATCAATGAAGAAGCTTGGCATTGGTATAATGACCATGTAGGTGGTAAACGTTGTCCTTTGGTGGACACTTGGTGGCAAACAGAAACGGGTGGTATTATGATTTCGGCTATTCCGTTTGTTACACCTACAAAACCAACGTATGCTTCTTTGCCCTTACCAGGAATTCAACCCGTTTTGATGGATGAATTAAGAAATGAAATTGAAGGTAATCAAACAACAGGAAGTTTGTGTATTAAATATCCTTGGCCTGCTATTGCCCGTACTATATGGGGAGATCATCAACGCTATAAGGAAACTTATTTTTCAACTTTCCCCGGAAAATACTTTACCGGTGATGGAGCTTTAAGAGACGAAGTTGGGTATTACAGAATAACAGGTAGGGTAGATGATGTCATCATTGTATCAGGTCACAATTTAGGTACGGCACCTATTGAAGATATCATCAATGAACATCCGGCAGTTGCAGAAAGTGCTATTGTAGGGTATCCACACGACATCAAAGGGAATGCTTTGTATGGTTATATTATCTTAAAAGAAACTGGTTTAAGTAGAGATAAGAGCAATTTGGCAAAAGAGATCAACCAACTTATCGCTGATCAAATTGGACCAATTGCCAAGCTGGATAAAATTCAATTTGTTCCCGGTTTGCCCAAAACCAGGTCCGGGAAAATCATGCGTCGTATATTGAGAAAAATAGCAGAAGGTGATTTCTCCAATTTTGGTGATATTTCAACCTTATTAAATCCGGAAATAGTGGAGGAAATCAAGAATGAAAGACTGTAGATAATTGAAAATAATGTTTTTGGTTGTTTATTTGATTCATTTATAAATATGAATATAGTGTAAAATAAACTATGTAAATTAAACTTTGTTTAAACAAAAAGGTCAGGTATTAAATCACCTGACCTTTTTTAATTTAGAAAAACTAAATTTAATTTTTTAGAGTTGTTTTCTTTTTATAGAATTCATAACCCAATCCAAGTCCAATTACTACGATAAAAAGGATAAAACTAATCAAACTGAATGTGCCACCTTTACGTATGATTTCTGGATCAAACTTGAAAACAATTTCATGACTTCCTGCCGGAATAACTAAAGCTCGTAAGACATAGTTGGCTCTGAATATTTCAACTTCTTTTCCATCAATGCTTGCTTTCCAACCATGAGGATAGAACATTTCAGAAAAGAGCGTAATCTGTGGAATATTAGATTTGCTCATGTATACCAATTGATTAGGTTGGTATTTTTTCAATTGAATTGAAGCGGTAGAATCAATTTTTCCAACATTTTCAGGAATGATTTTTTTGTAAATTTCATTTATTACAGCTTTGTTTTTATGTAAAGAATCCAATGCTTTGATTTCTTCATCAGCTGTTTTAACCCATTCTATTTCATCTACAAACCAAGCATTTCCATAGGATTGATCATTGACCTGAACTTGAGTTTCCCCTTGTTGATCGCTTCCAATAATGTATTTGGTATGCAACATATTGAGCACTTCGTAATTGCTTTTGGCAATTTGATAATCAAACAATTCCTGATATCTTCTCGGTTTAGCAGCATGATAACCACCTATGGATTTGTGAAAATAGGAAGTACTTCCATCGTTTAAAGGATTTACGTTAAAATTGGCAACTCTATAATGTGATTTATCTTCCAAAATAGCCAAATCAACTTCAGTTGCTTCAAAAGGTTGTTCGACTTGAGAAGCTCTCACAAAGTCTTCTTTGTTTACATATCTCTTGGCAACTGATGCCAAATCATAAACCATAAGGAAACCTACAATTAAAATTACAGGTACAACTTTGAGTATGTTTTTCAGCCATAGCCAAAGCGTAGCAGCCACCAAAACAACCAAAATAAGTGTTCTCAGACTATCGGAAGTGAAAATAGCTTTGCGATCTTGAATCAAAGCATCTGCCATGCCGGGAATCATTTTGTCATATTCAGCATCAAAAACACTTTCAAATGAAAACCAACTGCGTCCGAAAATTAGAAAGAATAGTGCAATACCACCCGTAATATAAGTGGAGTAGAGTAGGGCTTTTTCCTTTTTGGTTCCTATTAAATCGTCGTTGAATAAAAATTGTTGTAAAGCCAGCATTCCCATTATTGGGATACTGAGTTCTAAAATAACTTGAATACTTGAAACTGCCCTAAATTTGTCGTACATAGGAACATAATCAATGAAGAAATCGGTGAGAAAATTGAGATTTTTTCCCCAACTCAACAACAAAGCCAAAACAATACTACCCAATAACCAATATTTGGTTTGATTGGGTAAAATAAATAGAGATAAGACAAATAAGAAAATAAAAATGGCTCCTATGTATGCCGGAGCTGCCACTATGGGTTGGTTTCCCCAATAGGTAGGAGCATGAGCGGCAAAATCTTTGGCTTGTTTGATTCCAATTTGATCTTTTAATAAACGATACGTCTCAGAATCTCTACCCAAATCCTCAGCGTTTCCGCCACCCATAAAACGAGGAATAAATAAATTGAAAGTTTCCGTAATACCATAACTGTATTCGGTAATATAGGTTTTGTCCAATCCGCCGGTATTTTCTCTCGGACTACCATCGGGTTGAAGGGTCAATTCACTTTTACTTCTCGTACTTTCTTTGGCGTATTCCCTAGTTGGTAACAAGTGATTGGCATTCATGCCTACAGCCAAAATGGCTGCAACTAACAAAACACCTACACTTTTGAAAAATACAGGTAATTGTTTGTTCTGAATAGCTTTGATAAACTCTGAAATGCCTAGAGCCAATAGGACAAAGAGTAAATAATAAGTCATTTGTACGTGTCCTGCAGTAATTTCAAGCGCTGAAGCCAAAGTAGTTACTACAAAACCCCAAAAATAGCGACGTTGGAAAACCAATAAAACACCTGAGAGTACCAACGGAAAGTAGCCAATTGCGTGTGCCTTGGCATTGTGTCCCACTCCTAAAATGATTATGAAATAAGTAGATAAACCAAATGCTAATGATCCAAAAATAGCCAAACGCCAATCGACTTTTAAAATACTTAACAAAACAAAAAAACCAATGAAATAAAGAAATAAGTAATTGGCTGGATGTGGTAAAAACCGAATTAAATCATCTATTTTTTTAATAAAATCGTAAGGGAAATATGTGCTAACTTGAAATGCCGGCATGCCACCAAATGCAGCATCTGTCCAATACGGTTCGGTATGATTTTCGGCACGATAATCTTGAATTTCTTTGGACATTCCAGTGAATTGCACAATATCACTTTGGAGTATTTTTTTTCCATCCAAAACGGGAGCAAAATAAATCAATGCAACCAATATAAAACTGACTAATGCAATAGCATATGTGATGAGTTTTTTGTAATTCATATAGAAAGTATAAATTTTAATATTTTTTAAACAGAGATATTTAGAAATCATGAATATCTCAAGAATGAAGATGGTTTATTTAGTCTGAATCAAATCGTTTTTAAAAAACTATGGTCTTTCAATGAGCTGTATTTCAAATAATTTACTCCAATGTTTGCCCGTTACAAAAATACGTTTTTGTTGAGTATCATAGGCTATCCCATTGAGTACTTCATCCTGAGCAACCAATTCTTGCGTTTTCCTGACTTCTTTTTCCAAATCATTTAAATCGACAATTCCTTCAATAGCTCCGTTTTCCGGATTAAGTATGAGAATGATGTTTTTTTGATAGACGTTGGCATAAATTTTACCTTCAATAAATTCCAATTCATTTAACTCGGTAACACTTTGTTGATTGGTATAAGCTTCAATAAATCCCATTTCCTTTTGATTTTCAGCATCCAAAAACCAAACCTTTTCAGTTCCGTCTGTTTTGATGAGCTTTTTGGAATCATTGGTCAAACCCCATCCTTCTTTGCTTTTTTGATAAGCAAAAGTTCCAATTTGACTAAAATCAGATAAATTATACACAAAACCGGTATTTTCACGCCAAGTCAATTGGTATACTTTGTCATTTAATATAGTCATTCCTTCGGCAAAATATTGAGAAGGGACTTCAATTTGTTGCAAAACTTTACCGGTTTTTAAATCCACTTTGCGTAGAGAAGAACTACCATTTTTACCTGTACTTTCATAGAGAAAACCATTGTGGTATTCCAATCCTTGGGTATAAGCACCTTTATCGTGAGGATAAGTATTGATGATTTTAAAAAGGTATACTTTGGGTTCTTTGGTTGCCAAAAAAGTCACAATTTTAGTTAATACTTTTGATTTTGACCCATAAAAGACTTCAGCTTCGATGGCATGTTTACCCAATCGATATTTTGAAATATCAATTGTAGTGTTACCTTTTACTTCTTGACCATCCAGTTTATATATGATTTTGTCAATAGTTTTATTTTGCTCTTCAATTACTTGAATATTGAGCGGTTTGTCAATGTTAATTTCGATTGGGGTTTCCCATTTGAAAACGTACTTTTGGTCGCAGGAACTCAAAACGAAAAGTGTAAAAAGCAATAAAATGCTCTTATTTAAGGGTATTGAACTGAATTTGTGAGTCATAATGAAAAATAGTTAGATACTTATTTTGTGGTTTCAAAAATATAATTAAATTTGCACACTCAAAAATAAACATTCAATAATAATGAAGAAAGGTATACATCCGGACAATTACAGATTAGTGGCATTCAAAGATATGTCAAATGAAGAAATTTTCATCACTAAATCTACTGTTAATACAAGAGAAACAATCGAAGTTGATGGTGTTCAATATCCTTTGATGAAATTGGAGATTTCTAGAACTTCTCATCCATACTATACCGGTAAACACAAAATGGTTGATACAGCCGGACGTATTGACAAATTCAAATCAAAATACGACAAATTCAAAAAATAATATAAGTTTGATACTTGTAATAAACCCGTTTGAAAAAAACGGGTTTTTTATGCTATTAAATGAAAAACCCCGAATAATTCAGGGTTTTTTGTCATCTAATTTATTTTTCTACCAGTCTAAAACCTTCACCATGGATGTTGATAATTTCCACTTTATCGTCTACGCTGAGGTATTTTCTAAGTTTGGCGATATATACATCCATACTTCTGGAAGTAAAATAATTATCATCTCTCCATATTTTGGTTAAAGCTAATTCGCGTGGCATCAAATCATTTTTATGTTGAACCAGCATTTTAAGCAGTTTATTTTCCTTGGGAGATAATTTTTGTGGCTCTCCATTTTTAAAAGTGAGTTGACGCAATTTTGAATTCAATTGAAAAGATCCAATTGTAAAATCATAGTCTTCTTCTTCTTTGACAAGTTCCTTATCCTTTCTTTGAAAGATAGCTTTAATCTTTAATAAAAGTACTTCAGAATCAAAAGGTTTAGTTAAATAGTCATCTGCACCTGCCTGATAACCTCTAAGAACATCTTCTTTCATGGTTTTGGCAGTCAGGAAAATAATTGGAATTTGAGTGTTTGTTTTTCGGATGTCTTCAGCTAAAGAGAATCCATCTTTTCTAGGCATCATGACATCTAAAATACAAATGTCGTATTCGTTGTTTTTAAACATTACAAATCCTTCCAAGCCATCCTTGGCAAGGGTTACATCAAAATCATTGAGCATAAGATAATCTCGTAAAACGCTCCCAAAATTTGGGTCGTCTTCAACTAATAAAATGTGAGTTTTTTTCATTTTAAGATGATTTTTTAAAAGCCATCCAATGATTTGAAATATTTTCAATCTTCAATTGTAGACTTTTTGGGTTATTAATTATGAATTGGGCACTATAAAGATAACGATTATTCTTAAATATTATTGAATAAAACGATTTTTAACTTAAAATATTAAGTATTATTTAAGATTTTAAATATTTTAAAATTTATATTAAATTTAGTTTAATTGTAAATGTACTACCTTTTCCTTTCTCACTTTCAGCCATTACTTTTCCTTGATGTAATTCAATTATTTTTTTGACGTATGATAAACCAAGTCCATGACCTTTCACATTGTGTACATTTCCGGTTTCTTCTCTATAAAACTCATCAAAAATGTGTTTGAGTGTTGTTTTACTCATACCCATTCCTTTGTCTTGGATGTGAATTAAAATAGCATTGGTAACATTTTCAGTTTTGACATTTACATCTAGTTTCTCAGGAGAATATTTGATTGCATTATCTAAAATATTTATAAAAACATTGGTCAAGTGAAACACATTTCCCAATACATCGGTTTGAATGGCTTGTAAATCAACCATTAAAATACCTTGTTTATTATCAAACATCAATTTGACATGTGATAAGGCACTTTCCAAAATCTCATGAATATCTACAGCTTCCTTGTCAATTTTCAATTGATTTTTATCTAGTTTTGAAATTCTTAAAACAGTTTCAACCTGTGCATGCATGCGTTTATTTTCCTCTCGAATCATGTTGACATAATTCAAAATTCGCGCTTCATCTTTAATTACTTTTGGGTTTTTAATTGCATCCAAAGCCAAATTAATTGTGGCAATGGGAGTTTTAAACTCATGTGTCATATTGTTGATGAAATCTGTTTTGATTTCTGAAATTTGTTTTTGTTTTTTCAACTGAAATAAAGTTGTAGCAAATACGCCAATAATAATTAAAGTAAAAAAAATAGACAAAATCAGATTTTTAGCAATTCCACTCAAAATAAAACTGGTTTTGTCGGGAAAATTGATAAATAATTGATAATTACTTTGACCTTCATTCCCAATAAAAATTGGTAATTGATATGTTTTTCCCTTTTTTAATGAAAAAAGACCTGATTTAACCGAAGTGAGTTTGCCGTTATCATATATAGCAAATTTAAAAGGAGTTGTAATACCCATACTCTGTAATTGAAAATTCAATTTTTCCTGTAGTTTTCCAGCATTGATACGGAAGTGTAAAGGAATTTTTTTTGAATTTTCGTAGTAAAGATCCTTTAAAAAGTCTTTATCTAGAGAAGTCAATTCTTCAAAACGGGATTGTCTTTCATCTGATGGTAAATTTTTCAAGTCGTCATTGTTGACGTATTGTTTGGTTACCATAATATCCCTTTTGCTATAGGTTCTTTTTAATGTAAGAGAATCTTCTAATAATAAATCGGTAGGAACTTTGTATTTCTGTTCTAAAATCGTACGAGCATAGGTGAATTTTTCGTTGTTTGTCGTATCAATTTGCTCAAAAATGATGCTTTGAATTTCTGCTTCGGTTGCAAATTTTTGATTTTTAGATAAATTACTGTATTTGATGTAGAAATCCATCAACTCTTTATTTTCTACACTTCTGTTGACTACATCCATCGCTTTGTATACATCGCTTGAAAATTGCGTTTCCAAACTTTGAATAGAGCTGCGAATCCATGAAATTTGGACCAAAATAGTTCCAATGAGTGCAAAACTCATGACCAAAATGATTAAAATAAATGTGGATTTTCGCATGCGTCAAAAGTACATCAAACCTGTCTATAATGTTTTTGTATTTAGATAATTTTAACACAAAAACCGTGCTATTAACGATTATTTATGAAAAAAGAACTTTTTTTTTGATGTAATTTCAATTTTAATGGACTCGTTTTATTTTGTTGACTTTAATTATTGACATTATAACTATATTGTAAAACAAAGATATACAGTGTTTTAAGTGTGTTTATATATTATTATATTTTTTAAATTTGAGCAATAGGGACACAATTATTTTTTATCTTAAATTATTTTAAAGTGTATTTTTTTCTTGTTTTAATGTGTTTTTTTGCGTTGGTTTGTATTTAAATAGAGCATTTTGAATAAATATTTTTTACGGTTTTATATATTAATTGTTTTTTTAGCTTCGTTTAGCGTTAAAAGTCAGCAGGATAAAGTGCAAATGCAGGTTGTGTTAAATCCTGAACAAAACCTGATGCGTATACATCAGCAAATTCAATATTTCAATCATAGTAATCAAGAAATGCACAGTTTATATTTACACGATTGGAATCATGCCTTTTCTGATAAAAACTCCAATCTAGGGAAGCGATTTATAGAGAACTATAGTAAGAAGTTCTTTTTTGCTTCGGATAAAAATCGAGGTTTTACGAATATCCACAGTATTTTGGTCAATGATATTTCAGTATTGTGGAAAAGAGAAACGCAGTCAATTGATCAAATTGAGATTCAATTAAATCAACCCATTCAGCCTAGTGATTCTCTAAATTTGTTTTTTGATTACGAGGTAAAAATTCCCAACAGCCGTTTTACCGGATATGGTTTTGATAAGGAACATTACCAATTGAGATATTGGTATTTGATTCCTGCCGTTTTTGAAAATGGATGGCAATTGATGTCTCATTTAGATCAAGATGATTTGTATCAAAATCCCACTGATTATGATGTAACAATTGAAGTTCCTGCTACTTACGAGGTTAAATCAAATTTACAAGTTCAACCCTTACAAAATGGAAAGTTTCGATTGACTGGTAAGGGTATTCTCAATTTTGAATTGGCAATACAACCTGAAATTCCTTATTTGGATATTCAAACAGACACTAAGTTGGTTTGTACCAATTTGAACACTATTGAGATTAGTATTGATTTAAAAAAGGACTTATTGAATCGTCAATTGAATTTTTTAAAAGGTTATCTGGGTGATTTCCCGCAAGACAAAATTATGGTTTCACAAAGAGATTATGAAAATAATCCACTATATGGGTTTAACCAACTGCCAGGTTTTTTAAGACCCTTTTCCGATACGTTTGAATGGGATTTACGAATGTTTCAAACTTTGTCTAAAACCTATATTGATCAAAGTATAGTGACACATACCCGCAATGATGCGTGGTTGAGAGAAGGATTGCCCCATTATTTGATGTTGAAATATGTAGAAATGAATTATCCTGAACAAAAACTCATAGGTAATATTTCTAAGATTTGGGGAATCAAATCCTATTATTTATCCAAGATGCGATTTAACCAACGTTATTTATGGGCATATCAATATGTTGCCAGACAGAATCATGATCAAGCTTTGACAATGTCAACAGATTCCTTAACTAATTACAATCGCACTATAGCCAATAGGTTTAAAACAGCACTGAGTTTGAAGTATCTGGAAGATTTTTTAGGTCAAGAACCTGTTAAAAATGCCACACAAGCTTTTTATACTGAAGGTTTGAAACCTCGTTCAAATTCAAATGTTTTTCAAAAAACTTTGGAGCGAGAAACTAATCATGATTTAAATTGGTTTTTTGATACCTATATTCATTCTGATTATAATTTGGATTTTAGTATTCGTAAAATGGAGTTAACAACCGATTCGGTTCAAATATCAATAAAAGGTGGTTTGTCGAAAATGCCCATTTCACTTTATGGTTTAAATAAAAAAAATATCATTAGTAAGTATTGGTTCGTTCAATCCGATTCACTGCATTCAATCAAAGTTCCCAATCAAAGTGAAAAAAAATGGATGTTAAATTATGAGTGTTACATTCCTGAAATTAATTTGAAGAACAATTGGGTGAATTCTAAAACCAGATGGTTTGGTAAACCATTGCAAATCAGATTTGTAAACGATGCTGAAGATCCCTATCACTCTCAAATATTTTTGGAACCCAAATTTTTTTACAATTATTACGACGGAATAACTTTGGCAAATACCATTCATAATAAAACTTTTTTTAAGAAGAATTATGAATTTAGTATAACTCCATCATTTGGATTTAAAAGTGGTTCTTTAACCGGTTCTTATGCTTTGAAGTATAATAAATACTTTGAAGATTCGCAAATTAATAGTATGACTGCAGGTTTTTTTGGCAGTTATTTTCACTACAAACCGGAATTGGCATATCGAACCTTTACAACCTTTGGACAAATTTTTTTCAAAAGAAAATATTTGAGATCGGTGCAAGGTAAGGCCCTAAATATATTTTATACTTTAGTCAATAAGGATCGAGATACTTTATCTACTTTACCAGCAGATTCATATAAATATGGTGTTTTTCACGTGAACTATATTTATAGTAATCCAGCTCTAATCAATAATTTTTTGTTTAATGCCGATATAGAAATAGGTACTCAGTTTACGAAATTATATTCGGAAGTGAAATTTAGAAAAATGACCGATTCCAACCAACAGTTTGAAGCACGTTTATTTGCCGGTGTATTTTTAAACAATGACACAACGTCCGATTATTTTAGTTATGCTGTGAATCGTCCAAATGATTATTTGTTTAGGTATGGGTATTTTGGTAGGTCTGAATCAACCGGTTTTTTCAGTCAACAGTTTATCATGAATGAAGGAGGAATTAAATCTAAAATGCCTGTTTCATTTGCCAATCAATGGTTGACAACACTCAATACCAGTATAGGCTTGTGGAAATGGTTTGAAATTTACAATGATGTCGGATTGGTAAAAAACAGAGATCGTTCAGTTTATTTTATACACGATAAGGGTATTAGATTTAATTTTATTAATAACTTCTTGGAAGTATATTTTCCATTGCACTCTAACAATGGATGGGAAATTGCGGGACCTCATTACGAAGAAAAAATCCGGTTTGTATTAACTACGAATTTTAAAGATATTTTTGGGTATTTGAAACGAGGTAGAATGTAAAAAAAAAGGAGGGTAAAAAACCCTCCTTAATTTTTAGTCAACTATCAACTTTAAACTGAATTGATTTTGATCAGTTTGGATTTTAACTATATAAGATCCAGATTTAAGGCGATTCGTGTTTATCCTAAAGTTTGAATTTTTTGCAATATATTTTTGGGTGTTAACCAATTGTCCATTTGTATTGTAAATGTATACAATTGGGTTTGTTAATTCAATCTTAGAAGTTAAGACTGTAAAATCTTTAGCCGGATTAGGGCTGAGTGAGGCACTTGTATTATCTATTGAATCATCTATTCCGATAGTTCCATCAGCAGCAGTAAATTGTCCTGAAAAAATACCTCTACCGTATGTTGAAGCAAAAACCATATTGTCATTTCTACGTTCCAAGTTTGTAACTTTTACACTTTTCATACCGTTATCTCCTCTATACCAATTGGGATTTGCATCCGAAAAATTTTGAGTCCACCATACACCCAAATCGGTACCAATGATAACTTGATCGGGTCTTAATGGATTTCTCAGAATGCAATTTACAGGCATATCAGGTAAATCACCTTCTTTTGATGTCCATGAGGTACCTGCATTTGAAGTATACCAAACACTTTTAACGCCATAATTATACATGGTTACAAAAATCTCACTTGAAGTTTCGCCAAATTCGATATCTGAAATGCTTCCAACAAATTCAGAACCTGTAATTTCTACAAGCGAATAAGATGTAGATTGAGCATTGTTGACCTTGAATAATTTTCCATCTTGTTGACCTACAAATAGGGTTGCAATAGTTGTAGTGCCAAAAGGTGATAATTTCATTGCAGTTAAACTATTCGTAAATCCTGTAATTAAAGCTGTTTGAACGGTTCCACTCAATAAACTTTTATATCTTCTAATTTGATAAACATTATTGGCAGCGTTTGCAGCATCATAAGTAGTATAATTTGAATACAAGATATTTTGTTTGGAATCAAGTGATTGTTGGGTGATAAATTCCCCTTTGTTAGTACTTTCCGAATTAATAGTACGGGTTGTACCGTTTGCATAGTTATAGAGTCTAATATTGTTGTTGTAATAAATATTAGTTATATAATACTTTTCGGTTCCATCCTGATCAAAAAAGCAATAGCCTCCATCGGCCCCATAAGCTTGCACAGAACCGTTTATTCCGGCAGAAGCATTGGCAAATAATTGGGTTCCATTATCTTGCGAGCCAGCAATGAAATAATCACCTGTTAATGCAGTTGTTGGAGCTACACCCATATGATAAAATTGAACCGTATTGTAGTTGTTTATTCTGGGACTAAATGAAGCGCCACCATTTAATGAAAAGGCTACACCACCATCACAACCGATAACTATTTTATTGGAACCAGAGAATGAAATTCCGTGTTGGTCAGGATGAATAGATGAACCAGAGCCACCATAACCAGCAGTAATTTGAGACCATGAACTTCCTCCATTGGAGGATTTAAACCAATCAATTCCACCAACATAAACGGTTTCGTCATTATTGGGGTCAACCTCAATTGCCAAATCATAGAATCCTTGCCCATTTGTAAAATCATTTGAAGGTATTCCGATGTAGCCATCAACTGGAAGAGATACTGAACTTACAGATGAAAATCCATTTGTTGTTTTGTAAATAGCAGTTGGATTACTGGTATCATTCACATCTATTAAAACATATAACTTATTAGGATTGGATTTTGAAACTGAGATTTCCGTTCTTTTTCCATTGGTGAAAGTGTATTTTAAGGTAAATAATTCACCATCAGTAGAAGAGAATATCGAACCACCACCTTCAATACCATACCATGGACTTCTGGTCGTTGACATCCAAATGGTGTTATCGGGACCTATTTCTAAATCATTGGGCGTATAAGGATAACCAGAGGCTGTGTTGGGTAAGAATAATTTTACCCATGTAGAACCACCATCAATCGATTTATAGATACCTTGATAAGATGTTCCCATTATATTAACCGGACTAGCATCTGAATAATATGAATCACCAACGGCAACATAAATTTCGGTTGTGCCTGCATTATTTCTTGTTACAACGTCATTAATATGGGTTTGACCCGGTATAATATAAGCACCACTAAACTGATTTTCGACATTTGAAATGGTAGCATTTATGGTTTCATTGCTATTTAAACTACTCAATAATGCCATTCCTTCCGATTTGGAAATCATAATAGCAGGGATTACGATATCATCGGCTAAATCGCCACCCATTGTGATAGGATTTCCACCTGCATTATTAATCATGATAACACCGATAGCACCTGCATTTTGAGCATAAGTAATCTTGTCAACAAAAAGGCAAGTTCCTCTTTCAATTACAGCTATTTTACCATTTATTTCAGATGGATTAATCAAAGAGTTACAACTTAATGTAGGGGTTACACTTCCATCGTTTACCAAAGCTAAATTGGCAGTTATGTTGAAATTCTGAGGGCCAAATGATGATTTAAATCCATTATAATCTCCTTCAAGTGAAACAGGTGAATTGATGTGGAGTAAAGCGTTTGTATTGAAGACAGTAGCACCTGTTATACCTCCAAACACATGGAACCAATTATTTCCACCATCTATAGATTTCCATACACCATTACCATTAACAGATCCATATGTGTATGATTCACCGGTACCTGCATAAAAAATTTGAGAATTATTTACATCAACTTGTAGGGAAGATACAGCTACATTTTCCGGAAAATTCATCAATTGCCATTGGCTCGAATTTGAAGTTATATCATCATTTTTCCATAATCCACCACTTACACTACCAGCGAAAACTCTTTTATAAGTTAGGTCATTTGGGTCAAATAATAAGGCTTTTGTTCTTCCTCCTACATTATTGGGACCTCTTTCAATCCAAGCATTTAAAGCATCTCCGGGAACACTTCTATTATTATCTAATTCTTTTTGAATTTCAAATAGTTTTTCTGTTGTTGGATAACCTAACGATGGATTCATAGTTAATTCCCACATTCTTTCCAAATACTTTTCATTTGGAATTCCCAATTCTTTTCGCTCTTTTTTGGATAAATGGTTGATGTTTTTAACAGGACTATTTTCCAAAAAATAAGCATGTTGATTCCTCAATTTACGGATATCAGAATCTGAATTACAAGAGAATATTAAAATAAAACTAATGAATAGGAATGGGTAAAATTGTATAGGTTTCATGAATAATTTGGATTTAGAAAAAAATCAAAAATAGTATTTTTAAAAAATTATAAACGGAATTTTACTTTTATTTTCGATTGAAATAAAGGTAAAAAAAACCTGTTATCATTACATAACAGGTTTTTCTTAATAAAAATTTGTTAGCGAATAATTTTAACAGAACCTTCAATGTTGTCGATTCCAATTTTAGCTATATAGGTTCCATTTGGAAGCATACTCATATCAACAGTATGAGTTAAAACTCCTGGTTGAGACGCGTAAACTTCTTGACCTAATAAATTATAAATTACAACACTATCAATAATTTCGTTTGCACGCATTTGAAGAGTGTTAATTACGGGGTTTGGATATGCTGTAAATCCTTTTTCTAGAAGATTATCTGAGGTACCCAAGAAAGCTGGACCAGACCATTTAAACATCCCACCTACAGTTGCACTTGTATTGAAGCCACCTGCCCATCCGGTAGATGCATCAAAGAATTGAACGTCTGTATGTTGTTGAGTATCAACCATAGTATAGGTTTGTCCATTGTTATTTGTGTAAGAAGAACCACTTAAAGAAGTGTTTACACCTGTGGTCATTACAGTATTTGTTCCGGGAATTACACAAACATCATCGCGAAAATGAGATCCGGAATCAGCGAAAACAATGTCCCAAGTTGTTCCACCATTCGTAGTTACATAAAATAAAGGTTCATTATTTACAATATAACCTATGTTACTATCTTTAAAGGCAATTTCACCATTCGATAATTCACTTCCAAAATCTGTAATTGGGCTTTGAACTACTGTCCAATTAGTTCCTCTATCTGTTGATCTATAGATCCTACCTTTGTTGGTAGTGAAAAATACGGTATCTCCAACCCCTACAACTTGGCCTACATATCCATATTCACCACTTAAATGAGCAGGAATATTTGCTTGAGGTACTCTTGTCCAATTGGTACCGCCATTGGTAGTTGTATAAATTTCAAAATACCCACCATTTGGATCTCCCATGCAAAAGCCATTATTCAAATCCCAAAAATAAACCACATTAGCATAAGCGTCTGCTCCGGAAAAAGTAGCAGTTGTTTGTTTGGACCAAGAAGTTCCACCATTTATTGTTTTGTAAATTCCTTGATTTTGACCGGTAACATTAGGAAAAGCAACTACCCAAGCCACATTGGCGCTTTCAGCATGAATCATAGCAATTCCAGATGCTGTGTTGCCCACATTGATTGTGCCGGGAGTCCAAGTTGTACCTCCATTTGTTGTTTTGGTAAATTCTTGAACATTTACATCATCACCACTACCATCATAAGCAGTAGCCCAAACTACATTGGCGTCAACGATGCTGATATTTTTAATCCCACGATATTGAGCTGAAAAACCTGTATTTTGAACCGTCCATTGCGCAAATAGATATGTTCCACTTAAAGTTAAAGTTAAAAATAAAAGTAATTTTGTTTTCATTGATTTAGGTTTATAAATTATTAATAAAATTATCCTATAATAAACTTCTTGACAACAAAGATATTAATTTTTTTAATTTTTACTGAATTAATATCACTTTTAAGAGTAGAAACATCAATTTGTTCATAATTATTGATTTGAAAATTAAATTTTTGATATTAAAAATTACCTAATATATTGATTATTATAAGAATATATTTGTAATCATTTGTTTGAAAGGTAATTATTCCTCTATTGGGATTTGGAAAGATTTTGTAAGTATTAGTTATATTATCATCTATACTTAAATTATAGGAAGTAGCCCCTGAAATTACTGAAGAAAAATTTTGAGAAGTTGTAAGTGTACTTTTTGAGTAGTTTAAAAGGGAAAATTAAAGAGACAAGCTTTTTGTGTGTTATATTATAAATAGAGTCACTTATAGTCATGGTTTAAAGCTAGCGATTTTGTAAGTTCAATATTGTATACTTAAGATATCTTCAATGCGTATATCGGTATTTGAGCTTGTGAAAAATTTTTAACTTTTTTTGATAAATGAGAAATGAAAATTTTGAATTCATATTAATTATAATATAAAAAAAGGCTATCTAATTAAAGACAGCCTTTTAAAATATAAATATTTTTTTAATTATGGCAGAGAGAAAGTGGTTGAAGAAGATTCTCCAAAATTACCACCACCCAATGCATATATTGTAGTTCCACCATACAATTTGAAACTACCTTCGATATTACCATCAAACATACCATCACCATATACGTCATATACAGTCAATGTGTAGGTTCCATCCTCTAAACACAATGGGATTTCAAGTTCAGAAAGTCCATCATATGCTCCATCTTCTCCTCCTGAAGCAACTGTATTACCCAATGAATCCTGTAATTCCCATGAGGTTTCTTCTCCATATGCATCGAAAGCAAAATATACAAAAACTTCATTTAAAGGACACAATTCACTAACTTTTAAAGTAATAGAATTTCCATTGTAATATTCTTCATCACCTACAAACTCAATTACTAAATCTTTCACATCACCTGCGTCCAAATTTACGTCTGAAATGGTAACATTAAAAGATCCCATATTTGAATCAGCAGGAATGGTAACCGTAGTTGGGACTACATAAGAGGTTGGATCTGCAGTTGTTGCCGTAGTATTAACTCTAATGGCAAAAGTTCTGTCTGAATCCATTTTTTTAGTTGCATATACCTTTATTTCTCTGGTACTTGAAGCATCTAAATTAACGCCAAACTTGTAGGTGCCACTTTCGAAAGACACATATTTGAGTTCGGCAGAATCTTCCTCACAACTGTTAAACAGTACTAGTGAGAAAGTTAAAGCTAAGAAATAAAATATTTTTTTCATCTTGTATTATGTTTGATTAGTCAATAAAAGGATTATTTTGAACTTCCGCTTGTGGAATAGGGAAAGTCAATCTGTCATCATTATAAGGAATTGGAACTCCTACAAAAGATAAATGATTACTACCTCTTACTATTGTAGCATGATTACGTTTTACAGCTAAATAAGCTTTCCCTTCACCCCATAATTCAATTCTGGTTTGTTTGTAAATTTCATTTTGAAGGGCATTACCGGTTAAAGCGTCCACATAAGTGGTACTTGGTACTCTTAAAGCCAATAAATCTTTTAAACGTTGTCTTGCCATCACTTCATCTCCAGCTTTGGCAGCAGTTTCAGCATTTAACAAATAAATTTCATCGATACGCATGTACAAATAATCCGTTTCAATGAATCTTTGTCCTCCGATTACTCTTGCAGGGTGGAAGAATTTTTTCCAAGGACTCAAGTGGTAACCTGAAGTTGGGTTGTTTAAAAATTGAGTTCTTCTGATGTCATTTGTTGGAATTTGAGCAAATAAAGATGCATCCATTACTTTACGGTCACCTGCCCAAGCATAACTATAGGTATAGATATCGACTTGTCCCCACCAAGAAACTAGGTCTAATCCAGTATCCAAAGTTACATCAAATCCCCACATCCAACTAGATGTATTCAAATCATTAAATCCACCTACTGCTTGTGCAGAAGTTGTCAATGGATATTCATTGGTTAAAATGATTTCATCGGTTAAATCCTTAGCCTCTTCATTATTCCCAACATAGGCATGAACATAAGCTAAGATTCCTTTGGCAACATTTTGGTCAATTTTAAATTTGTTACCACTTGTTCTAACAAAACCATTCAATAAACTTACGGACTCATTTAAATCACGGAAAATTTGATCAAAGATAACTTGAGTGGTTACTTTTGGCCCGTTTTGATCTAAAGAGGTAATGTATATTGGAAGAATTTCTGCAGCAGGATCATATGATTCTGTAAAATATTGAGTTAGATAAAAATATGCATGAGCTCTTAAAGCTTTAGCTTGTCCCATCATGTATTGGTTTTCAACCAATTCAGGAACAACATCATTTCCACCTAAAATATCTATAACTACATTACAAGATCTAATGATTCTGTAGTAGTATCTCCATACTTGATAAGTTGAAATACGAGTATAATCTTGTGTGGCTTGAAATTGGGTAATAGTTGAATACCAACCATAAGTACTTATAGAAAGTGCCATATCTCCAGAAAGCATATCTCCGTATATGTCATATCCCTTTTGACCAAAATCATCATGTTGTAAATCAGTTCCACCTGTTCCTGTTTGTACCATAGTAGAGTAAATACCGGTTACCAAACCTCCGGCAATTTCCGGATTATGAACACCTGCAGCTTCTAGTTGATCAGTTGTAAAAACCTCACCTGCTGGTTTAGTTTCCAAAAAATCTTTGTTACAACTCGTAGTATATGCTAAAAGCAATACCATTAAAATTGAAAATTTAAAATAATTTTTCATTGTTATTAGTTTTTAAAAATTAGAGTTTAACTCTTACTCCTAATGTAAATGTTGAGAGCGGAGAGTAATTATATTGATCTGTAGAACCTGCTTCTGAGGTAGTTGGATTGAATCCTTTTCTGGCAGTCAACATATACAAATTATCAGCAGTTAACGACAGATTCAAACCTTCAATTCCAATTCTTGAGATGAAATCTGATGGTAAATTGTAACCTAACATCACATTATTCAAACCTAAATAGTCAGCTTTTTGAATAAAGCGAGATGATGTTGCGGCAACATTTGTATCAATATTACTTGATAATCTTGGGATATCAGATATATCACCTGGTTGCATCCATCTGTCTCTGATGTCTATATGCCAGTTGTTGCTACCAATGACATCATTATCCATCAGATTGGCATATTGAGAGTCATATGAATAACCACCTAAACTATATATAAACTGAGCCCCAAATTCGAAATTTTTTAAGAAACTCGCAGAAAATCTGAAGCCTCCACGTAATTTTGGAATAGCAGATTTTCCAATATATTGTTGCGTTGCATCAGCGTAAGTCTTGGTAACTGTTTTTGTTAATACAACATCTGGATTTTCTATTTGGTAATCATGTAAAGATGGAACTCGTTCAGGTTCTCCATCATATAAACCATTACCATTAATGTCATTAAAGTATTGATACCACATGCCAA
The DNA here is from genome assembly GCA_020854235.1 of Flavobacteriaceae bacterium. Lineage (GTDB taxonomy): Bacteria > Bacteroidota > Bacteroidia > Flavobacteriales > Flavobacteriaceae. Next base: position 8,562 of record JADZFW010000103.1, on the reverse strand, counting down.
CACCATCAGCAGGGTCAACACCTGCCCATTCTCTTACATAGAAATCGTAGATAGAATGACCTTCTGACCATGCATATGGAGAATTTATATCAATAATCTTTGGTAATTCAGTTGAGGGTTCAATTGGCATTGTTGTGATTTCATTTCTCATAATTTCTCCGTTGATAGTGAAATTCAATTTGAAATTATCTTTATTCACTAAATGAGAATTGACATCAAATTCCAATCCACTGTTTCTCAATTGACCGTCATTTACAAGAATGATTGCTATACCTTGAGATGGACCAACTCTTCTATTGAAAAATAAGTTATCAGTATTCTTTAAATAATAATCTAAATTAACATCTACATATTTACCTAAGCTAATTTCAAGACCAGTTTGGAACATTTTAGAAGATTCCCAAGTCAAACTTTCATAACCATCTCCATCTATAAAGATGGAATAATTATCATTTACATTTGAAACACCGAAGGTATTGTATCCTGAATATAAATCTACTCCAGCTTGATCTCCTAATATACCGTAGCTGGTTTTGATTTTCAAATAACTAACCAATTTATTTTCAAAAAATGATTCTTCAGAAACCACCCAAGATGCTCCTACAGAACCAAATGTTCCCCATTTATCTTGTAAGAATCTTGATGAACCGTCTCTTCTTACCGCTCCAGTTAAGTAATATTTGTTGTCAAAATTGTAATTAAGTTGACCAAAATAACTTTCAAGAGTATAGGTGTCACTATAAGAACCTGGAGGAGAAGAGGTCATAATATAGTTACTTAATTCATCAATACCTGGAACAACTACTTTGTTTTTGGTGGCATAACTCAATGAACGGTCCCATTCATTTGTTTCATGAGCGGCAAAAATTTCCAAACTATTTTTTCCAAAGTCTTTTTTAAATCTCAACAATTGTAAAAAACTTTGATTGGTAACTTCTGTATCACGTTTGAATAACGACCCAAAAGTTTGTGGAGTGGCTGCACTTCCATAATATGGATTATTCACACTAGTATACTTGTCATTAAAATATTGAATGCCATATTTTGTTTCGAAATGTAAAAAATCAAAAATTTTGAAATCAAAATTTACGTTCCCGTTTAATTCGTTTCTCTTACCATAACTTCCATCATAATGAGCATCTGCAATTGAGTTAGTCAAAGCACCAAAGGCTCTTCCCACTCCATAATCGTATTGATTCCCACCAAAAATAGGATCTTCAACAATGTTTCCACTAGCATCTCTTAAAAACAATGGGAAAATGGATGGAATATTATCTACAAACCAGAAAATACTTCCAGAGTCAGAAGATTGACCATTGTTATTATATCCTGAATTGGTATAACCAATGTTTACATTTGTTTTTAACCATGATTTAACATCTTGGGTTAAATTCAAACGAGCAGAATATCTTTTGTAATCGGAATTGATGATATAACCTTCGTCATCCAAATAACCGATAGAAGAAAAATATTTGGCATTTTCAGTTCCTCCACTAAATCTTACATTAGCTTCTGTTCTGTATGCTGCTTGAAAACCATAATCTTCCCAATCTTCAGGGTTGTATTTTCTGGTTACACCAGGTCTAACTTCTCCCGTATTGGGGTCTATTAATTGAGAACCATCTGTAACATTCCACATGTTGTATTGAGGAGTAATTGCACTTTGTCCACCAAATAAGTTGGCATTGGCATAAGCAACTGGATCGGGTTCGTTGGTTGCTACCCCTTTGTTGTACATAGCATTCCAACTGATAGCTATGTATTCTTCAGGAGATTCAATTACTTCATTTCTAGGCATAAAGTTGGCGTTAAAACCAGTTTTGATGTCAAATTCAATATTGGATTGACCTTTTTTACCAGATTTGGTATTGATCAAAATTACCCCATTGGCACCTCTGGAACCGTAAATAGCAGTAGCAGTTGCATCTTTTAAGATGGTAGTAGACTCGATGTCGTTTGGATTGATTGAGTTAATACTACCTTCGAAAGGTACTCCATCCACTACATATAATGGATTTCTGTTTCCATTAACAGAACCGAATCCACGAATACGAATGGTTGCAACCGTACCTGGTTGTCCAGAAGTATTGATAACATTTACTCCGGCAACCTCACCTGTTAGTGATTTAGAAACGTTAGAGTTGGATTTAACTTCCAAATTTTCACTTTTGACCGCAGTAGCTGTTCCTACATAAGATTTTTTAGTGGTTGTGCCGTAACCTACGATTACAACTTCCTCTAAAACATTATCAGGTAACATTAGAACATCAATAACATTAGCACTACCAACTTCCTTTTCAATAGTTGCCATTCCAATGTAGCTAAATACAAGTACATCACCTTGTTTTGCTTGAATAGCATATTTACCATCAAAGTCAGTTTCTGTACCTGTTTTTGTTCCTTTGATAAGAACGTTAACTCCAGGAAGAGGTCCGGTTTCATCGGAAACTGTTCCTGAAACTGTTTTTTGTGCAAAAACAAACTGCACAGTCAACGCTAATAAGAGCGTTAAAATTCCATTAAACTTTGTTTTCATTTTAGAATTATTTGAATTAATTAACGGCAAATATCTTAAAAGAAAGTTAAAGCGCAAAATATTTGGAGTAAATATTTGAGAAAACTATGATTTATTTTAAAAGAATTGCCTAAAACCGTTCTGACTGATTTTAATACTATTTTTTATTTGATTTTAAGCTCTTGATTTTAAATATTTAGTATAATTATTTTTAACCCTTATTTTATAGTAAAATTAATAAAAAAGGCCGCTTAAAAGCGGCCTTAAAATTTATTTTGGATAAATATTTTTTAATTTATATCCCAGAAAACACGTGATTGTTGAAGATCACCACCAATTGCAACAGATGCTGCTGTATAATTGGTAACATTTAAAGTTTGTTCATTTAAAGGATAAGTATATCTTTTAGGAACAGGTAATCCAGATTCTGCAGCGACATTCATAGTTGGAGCATCATATTTTCTATAAACACACCAACCTTCAAATCCTCTGTTGTACATGGCTAACCAAAACTGTTTTCCAATTTTTTGTTTCCAAGTTCCAGATGCAGTTGCATAAGCTACAGATGAATCGGCAAGGTAAGTTGCAATATCACTTGAATCCACACCCCAATCTTCCATAGAAGCTGTAATAGCATCGGCATAATGTGTAGCAGCTGTGCCACCTACACTATAACCTCTTTCAACAGCCTCTGCCAATAAAAATTTTAATTCGGCATAATCCATTAATACTCCTCTAAAAGTAGGGTCATGCATTATTTCACCTACATGAGTATATGCTGCGAACGAGTTGTTGTCACCGTAAGGACCACCCACATAGCCACTACCGATGTTGTCATCAAAATAAAATTCTCTTCTTGGATCATTTAAAGTATTCATATAATCAACGATGGTATTAGCAGCAACGAAATCGCTTCTTCCACTTTGAACCAAATCAACCCATAAAGGATTTGTGTTTGGAGTTGAACTCAAATAACCTAAAACGGCATTATCATTATTTGAAGTAAAAATACCGGCTGTAACCGCTTGTTGAACAGCAGTAGATGCAGTAGCACTATTAGCATCAGCCATTCTCATGGCTAGTTTGAATTTAACAGAGTTTGCAAATTTTTTCCATTGGTTTAAATCACCTCCGTAAATCAAATCGGCACCTGTATAATCGTCAACATTTGCAGCAGTAAATTGAGCTATAGCTGCATTGATACGCGTTAAAAGGTCAGCATAAATGGCAGCATCATCATCATAAGCAGGAGTAGGGTCAGCTGATCCAATCAATGCTTCTGTATAAGGAATATCACCAAATGTATCTACCAATTGTTGCCAAGTATAAACTTCCAATACAGAAATCATAGCTTTTTGATTTTCAGTAGTAGCTAATACTTTTGCATCTTTTAAGTCAAATAATACATCTCTGTACATTTCTGACCAATGATTTAAAGGTATATTTCTAGTTACTAAATCATAATTACTTTCATCGATATAGGTAGTTTCAGTCCAATATTGTGAAAACAATCTGAAAATATTCGTATTTACATTGGTGCTTTCCATTTGGTCAAAAAGACTTTTTGTAGCAGATGTAAATAAAGAAGCAGAAGAAACCTGTGTAGGATTGTTTGGGTCTCTGTTCAAATCTTCATATTCTTCGTTGGTATCGCAACTAAAGATGAAGATACTTGTTAATAAAATTAATAATTTTTTCATTGTGTTATTTGTTTTTAGAATTCAACTTTAAGACTTGCTCCAAATTCTTTAACAGATGGATAAGCACCTGATTGGTATCCTTGGATATTACCGGCACCTAAACCTGCTTCAGGATCAGCATAAGGAACATTTTTATGTATAATCCATAAATTTCTTCCGATTAATGATAAAGAAAGATCTTGTAATTTTAATCTTTCTGTGATTTTGTCATTAAAATCGAAAGTAAAGTTTACTTCTCTCAATTTTACGAAAGATGCATCATATACGAAAGCAGCTTGTGGGTTTCTAACATATCCCCAAGGATTTGCATATGTATTGGCAGCACCTCTAACCGTATTAGGACTTGTATTGGAAACGGTGTATGAACCATCTGCATTAAATACAACTGTTCCTTGCACTCCATCAAGTAAAACACCACCACCATTGGCGTTGGAATTTCTTACAGGATTACCCAATTCGTTGTTTCCTGCAGTAAAGTCATATAAACCTGTAGCATAACCATAATAAGTATCCAATGAAAATACATCACCACCTTTTTGGATGTCAATTAAGAATCCAAGGCTCATGTTGTTGTATTTTAAGGTGTTTTTTACAGAACCGGTCCAATCAGGGTTGATATCACCAATAACATTGTTACTAGTTGTAGTAGTACGATAATATCCAGAAGTACTTATTACTTTATTACCATCACTATCGTATATGAAATCTTTACCTCTCAATACTCCAAAAGCTTCTCCTAATTGAGCTCCAATAGAAACACCACCTTGAACACTAGCTAATTGAATGTATTGAATACCTTCTGCTAAGCGCGTAATTTCACTTTCGTTTTTCGCATAGTTGAATTTCATATCCCAAGAAAATTTATCTGTTTTCAAAGGAGTGATATTCATCATTACTTCAAAACCTTTATTTTCCATATCAGCACCATTTAACCATACTCTTGAAGCTCCTGTAGCTGTAGAAACGTCAATTGGAGTAATCAAATCAATGGTTGATCTTTTGTAATATGAAATATCAAATCCTAAACGATTTTTAAATAATTGTGTTTCAATCCCAACTTCAATATCTTTACTTTTTTCTGATTTTAAATCAGGATTGTTGAGTGTAGTAGGATTACTTGCAGTTGCATTTCCATCAAATGAAGATCCAATACCATAGGTATTAAAGATTTGATAAGGATCCGTATCGTTACCCACTTCTGCATAATTGGCTCTTAATTTCGCAAAGCTCAACCAAGGTTGTTTGATTAAATTTGAAACAATTATACTAGTAGAAACAGATGGATAGTAATATACATTATTTTCGGCTGGAAGTGAAGAAGAACGGTCTCTTCTCACTGTACCATCAAGATAGTAAGTACCTTTATAGGCGATACCTGCTTTTGCAAAAATACCATCAACTTTTTTAGTATAGTCAACTTTTGCAATATTATCTGCAGTCAAAGCATTAACACTATTGGATAATGTAAATAAACCTGGAGTAATTAAACCACCATTGGTGTTTTGAGCCAATGAGTTAAATTTATTTAATCTATAATTGAAACCAATTAAACCATCTAAGGTTAAATCATCAGATAAACTATGATTAAAATTACCCATTAAATCAAAGTTTGTTTCAGATAATTTTCTATTTCTCAATACGTAGCCAGAAACATTGGAAGAACCAACTTCAGTTCTTTCTTCTCTAATTTCTGAATAAGCATCAAAAGCATAACGTCCGGTGATATTAAACCACTCAGTAACTTCTTGATTGAGGGTAAAGTTACCCATATAACGGTCGCGGCTATCTGTTTCAAAATTTTTGTAAAGTACCCAATAAACGTTATCGGTATAAATTGGAGCTAAATCTGTGTCAGAATTTACGTTCCATGTATAATTTTTTCTACCGTAATTAAAGAATGCATCTTTTTGTTCTTGAATATCAACGTTTGTTTGAAACCATTGTCTAAAGGATTGCATTGGATTGTTGGAATCATAACCGGTTCCATTTCTTCCTTTTCCTTGAGTGTTAGTATAAGAGAAATCAACAGATGCAGATGTTTTCGCTCCAAATTTTTGAGAACCTGCTAAAGATACTGTATTACGGTCTATAGAGCTATTTGGTAAAATACCTTCTTGAATTTTATTGGTATAACCTAATCTGAAAGAAGTTTCTTCAGTGCTTTTGCCAAATGAAAGTGAATTGGTAGTAGTTAAAGCAGTTTCCCACATTGAGTTTGGATCGTTTTCTGCACCTACCCATGGCGTTTTAATGTGATAGCCTGGTAATTCAGGGAAAATGGCAGTCCATTGGTAAACATTTAAATTGGGATCAAAAGCTGCACCATAAGATGCATCTTCAGTAAATGGTACAACTTGATCATCATAACTATCTCCATCTAAATCGTAAACCAAAAAGTATGGATCATCATAATAAGGACCATAACCTGCTCCATATTTTTTTTGATAAACAGGAAGTGTTTCCATATCGGCTCTTCCAACTGTTACAGAGCTGTTAAAAGTTACACCCAATCCTTTTGAACCTTTTCCTTTCTTGGTAGTAATAATGATTGCACCATTACTTGCTCTTGAACCATAAAGAGCTGTAGCGGCTGCTCCTTTTAATACGTTAACATTGGCAATGTCGTCAGGATTTAAGTCCATCGCAGCATTTCCATAGTCATATCCACCACGTCCAGAAGTTACATTACTTGAATTTCCTGTTTCATTTAAAACAGGTGTACCATCAATTACGATAAGTGCTTGATTACTAGAAGAAATAGAGTTGTAACCTCTCACAATGATATTTGCAGATCCACCAAATGAACCATATGTTTGAATATCCAAACCGGCAACTTCACCGGCAAGAGCTTCTGCAAAGTTGGTTACAGGAGTATTTGAAATTTCATCTCCTTTTACTTCTTGGGTAGCATAACCTAATGCTTTCTTTTCTTTTTTAATACCCATTGCAGTAATAACAACCTCGTCCAACACATTGGCGCCATCCTCTAAAGAAACATCAATAGTGTTAGCTGATCCAACAGTTCTTTCTTCGGTTTTTTTTCCTACATAACTAAACTGAAGTACATCTCCTTGTTTAGCTTGGATGGAATACTTACCGTCAAAATCGGTTTCTGTCCCAGATTTACTCCCTTTAATAATGACGCTCACTCCTGGAAGTGGTCCACTATCATCAGAAACAGTACCTGAAACTGTTTTTTGTGCAAAAACAAATTGCACAGTCAACGCTAAAAGAAGCGTTAAAATTCCATTAAACTTTGTTTTCATTTTTATAATTATTTGAATTAATTAATTGCAAATATCTTAAAGTTAAGTTAATATTCAAAATGTTTTGTGTAAAAAAACATCAAAAAGTTTAAAATAATGTTAAGAATTGCTCTGTATGTTATCTTAAGATGTTGTTTTTTTTAATGGTTGCGTAGTTTTTAATGTTTTAATGAATTGATTCCTATTTATTTAATGAATTTGAATTTTTAGCCGGATTATATGGGCTTAATGGGTAAATATTTTAACAAAATGAAAAAATATTTATAAATTTAATCTGTTTGAGGCTTTAAAATGACTTGTTTTTCTAGTTTTTACTTAAAAATAATTGAATTTGACCCCTTAAAGATCTGATGTATCAATTTATGGTAAAACTGCACTTATGGTTTTTCAAAAATATTTTGACGTATTGTTTTTAGTGTAAATCCAAATGCAAAAATTAAACTTTTTGCAACTATTCAGCATTACAAATTAAAATGTTAAGCCACGGGATTCAACAAATTTTCAAAGATATATAGCTAAAAAGTTATTATATAATAGAAAAAATAGACTTTGTTCAAAATATTTACGAGACTTTTTAAAATAAATATTTTTAATTGCCAATTTTTAGGTTGAGACTATTAAAAACGCTGAGAAAAATTAACATAAAGAAAGGAATGATTGAAAGAAAAACTTGATTGGGGTGTTTTTCCAATAAAATATTGGATGTAAAAATCTCCAAATCCGGTTGCCATTTTATATCCTAAACCAAAATTATAAATAAAATCAGTCTGAATGTTTTGAAGAAAACCCCAATCGGACATCAATGAAATATACGAAGAATCGGAGGTGAGGTAATGATAACCAATTTTCATAAAGCTGTATTTTTGAGCTGACAAACTTTTTTCGGGGAAGCCTCTAAATGATTGGGTACCACCCAACCTAAAGAGTTCATTTTCTAGTAGATTTTTTGAAATAAGTAAAGCGGTTTGATTTTCTAAACTGATGTAATGTCGCGTGCTTATTCCAAGGTTATAGGTAATTTGGGAGTCAATTAAATATTGTTTTTCTTGCTCCCTTTTTCCATTTAAAAACTTGTTGTTGT
>JADZFW010000102.1 GCA_020854235.1 Flavobacteriaceae bacterium | reverse complement strand
GCCCATTGGTAACTGTAATATCCGGCAGAATAACCTCCCGAAAAGATGTGTTGGAAATACGTACTTCTGTATCGAGGGATAATTTCTTCAATCAATCCTATTTTTTGCATCATGGCTTTTTCAAAAGCGTTTACATCTTGAGGTTCGGTTGATTCCAAAGTGTGCCAAAACATATCCAAATACGCCGCCGACATGTATTCTACCGTACTGAAACCTTGGTTGAATTGACCGGCTTTTTCCATTTTGTCTATCAAATATTGGGGAATCACTTCTCCTGTGCGGTAATGTTTGGCAAATAACTGCAACATTTCGGGCTCTGAGAACCAGTTTTCCAATATTTGAGATGGAAATTCGACAAAGTCGCGAGGTACGTTGGTTCCCGAAAGCGATGCATATTGGACATTGGACAACAAACCGTGCAAACCGTGTCCAAACTCATGAAATACCGTTTCGGCTTCCGAGATGGACAACAAAGTAGGTTGGTCGGCGGATGGGGCCGGAAAATTAAAGTTGTTGGTCACAATAGGACACACCATTTTGCCATTTTCATAATGTTGTTCGCGCAATTCGTTCATCCAAGCACCACCGCGTTTGCTGGCACGTGCGTAGTAATCCATGTACAAGATACCTACGTGGGTACCATCGGCTTCGGTGACTTCAAATACTTGTTGGTCGGGATGCCATTTGGGAAGGTCTTTTTTCTCGACAAACTTCAATCCGAAGAGTTTGTTGGCCAAAGTAAAAGCGCCATTCACCACATTGCTCAATTCAAAATAAGGACGGGTTTCGTCTTCGTTGAAATCGTATTTTTCTTTGCGTACTTTTTCTACGTAATAGCGCCAATCTTCGCCGGCAAACAGTTCTTGGTTGCCTTCTTTTTGCATTTGGGCAGCCAATGCGTCTCTTTCGGTTTTGGCCATTTGCAAGGCAGGCTTCCACATATCATCCAAAAATTGCATCACTGCTTCGGGAGTTTTGGCCATGGAATTATCCAATACAAAAGCAGCCCAATTGTCATATCCCAAGAGTTTGGCTTTCTCTGTTCTCAATGAAACAGTTTCACGAATGAGGGCTTTGTTGTCTTGCGTATTGTTGAGATCACCGCGTAGAGCATAACCGTCAAATGCTTTTTTACGAAGCGATTTGTTAGGCGAACTCTGTAAAAAAGGTTCGATCATGGTGCGTTGTGCATTGAAAGACCAACCGGTAGTATGTCCGTTTTTAACGGCGAGTTTAGCTGCATTGACTTTGGTTCCTTCGGGCAAGTTTCCCAAATCACGTTCATCGGTTACATACAATTCAAAAGCGTTGGTTTCTTGGAGTTCGTTGTCTCCAAATTGTTGTGATAAAACGGCAAGGCGTGCGTTGATTTCGCGCAAGCGAGGTTTGTCTTTTTCAGCCACATTGGCACCGTAACGAATAAAGTTTTTATAGGTTTCATCGAGGAGTTTAAACTGTTCGTCGGAAAGAGAAAGTTGTTGCACGTACAAGGATTTCACCCGTTGGAACAAGGCTTCGTTGAGGTAGATTTGATCCTGATGTGCGGCCAATTGGGGTGCAATTTCCTTGGCAATTTGTTGCAGCGTATCATTGGTATGAGCCGAGCTGATGGCAAAGAAAACCGCTCTGATTTTTTTGAGTGTTGCACCACTGAATTCGAGAGCTTCTATGGTATTGGCAAAAGTTGGGCTATCGGGTTGGTTGGCAATTTTTTCGATTTCCAAAGTATGTTCCTGCATCGCCGTAGCAAAAGCAGGAAGGTAATGTTTGTTTTGAATAAGGTCAAATGGAGGAACGCCATAAGGCGTTTTCCATTCCATGAGTAGCGGGTTTTCGGGCATATTCGATTGATTTTGGATATTGGTTTTACAAGCTTGTAGCAAAAAGATTCCTGCAATTAGGAAAAGTATGGATTTGTACATGGGTAAGAATTTACAAAATTTGATAGTGTAAAAATAGGGATTTTATGGCAAAAGTTACCAATCTGAGTTCGATTAAAATTTATGGTAATATGTAATTCTGAAAAGATGACTCTCCCCAATAAAATTTGAACGCGAAATAACCAATAATCTGTTATTTTACTAATTGGCTAATTGGCTAATTGGCTAATTGGCTAATCTGCTAATTTACAAATTTGCTAATTATCTAATTTGCTAATTATCTAATTTGCTAATTTAATAATCTTTTTCCTAAATTAGCCCCACCCCAACTAAACATCGTGAATATGAAAAAAATCCAAAGAATCTACAAAACCAAAGACGTGTCCATGCTCATGGTAGCAGCCACTATTATTGAAAACGCCATCCGTCATCGAGAAACCTTACAACAATTCCGTTCCGTATGGACCGGGGACTTTTTCGAGACCTTAAAAACCGATATCGATGATGCCGTCCAAAAAATTCTAGGTCAAGATAGAGCCAAAGACCTCCGAAAAGCAACGCAGTATCTCTATGCACACCAACAAGAAATCTTATTCGAACTCTCCCTTTTAAAAACCCAAATCCATCAAGATTTCAAAAACCAACCCGATAAAAAACAAGAACTCTTGACGACCTTGGGATTCAATCAACATTACCCCAAAGCCCGCAAAAAAAATCAAGAAGCCTTAATCCAACTGCTCTTCCGTTTCAAATCCAATCTCACACCTCAGTGGAAAACCGAGTTATTGGAAAAAGGTTACCCCGAAACATCTTTGGATAAAATATTTGCTTACGCCGAAATCATCAAAGAAGCCGAAATCCAACAAGAATTTTTAAAAGGCATCCGCAAAGACCATTCAGCTGAAACCATCCAATTATACAACGACCTATACCTCCGTGTCATAAGTGTGGCAAACATAGCCCACAAAATCTTTTCAGATAACAAAACCATCCAAGAGCAATTCAGTTTCAACAAAATCTACAAAACCTATCATTTCAATCCCACAAACCCATCCGATGAATCAGAAGATGAAATCCTCCCAAATTCATAAATGCCCATTCATCTCAACAATCAAATAGGGTTTGCTGAAAAACTAAAAAATTCTTTGATAATAAGGTATTAGCAATATTTTTATATCATTATGTGTAAGGAAATATACAAAACATCTCAAAAAATCTTCCACTTTTCTCTCGTTACTTCGATAGTATTACAATAAAAAAAGATCGCACCTACGAAGCATTAAAATGTTGCTTGTAATTTTACTACAAACAGTGTGTTCCTACGGAGCTAATGTCCCAGAGGGACAAACTGTTTGTAGAAATTACAAGCCATAATATAGAAGCTCCGTAGGAGCGACCTGTATATTTGACTAAGGAAAAATATTCTTTAGTTTATCAGCAAACCCCAAATAAATAGGTACAAAAAAAGAACACATAGCAATCCCGAAACATACATCCGATAATTCCATAAGCCATTCATACAAACCCCTCATCCCTTTAGACATTCCCTAAAACCTTTTAGTTAAAGCCTCACACCCTACGGAAACTCATTTGCCACTTACGGAAATTATTTTGCCACTTACGGAAACTGTTTTGCCACTTGCGGAAACTGTTTTGCCACTTGCGGAATGTTTTTTGCCGCTTGCGGAAATTATTTTTCCACTTACGGAATTTAATTTGCCGCTTACGGAACTATTTTTGCCGCTTACGGATTCTCTTTTGCCACTTACGGAAATTGTTTTGCCACTTACGGAAACTTATTTGCCACCTACGGAAACTTATTTGCCGTATTGAGCTGCTTATAAAAGTGTTTTAGATGCTTCAAATCACCTTTTAGTAATACGTATAGGAGGTTTAGATCATTTGAGCATACTTTGAAAAAGACAATTGGTTCGTTTAGCAACAAATTTTAATTGAAAATACAGATTTCAAAACATTTAACATTAAAAATCATGGTAATACAAATCAGTGTAATCTGTTGCAAAAAAATGAGCAAAGCGAAAAAAGAATTTTAGTAAAATAAATTTGAAATAAACACCGAAAGGAATAAAAAGATTAAAAATATTTCTAACTTGCGTTCATCTATTTGAGATTAAAAAAATTAAAAAAACTTTTATGATAGTAAGATGGACAAAAGAACAAACAATAGTTGCTTTATACCTTTATTGTAAAATTCCATTCAATAAAGTTAGTTCAAATCATCCTGACATCATTAAATTCTCAAAATTAATAGGAAGAAGTCCTAATTCATTGAAAATGAAAATAGGTAATTTTGGAAGCTTCGATCCTGAATTAAAAAAACTAGGGATTATTGGCCTTTCAAATACAAGTAAACTCGATGAACAAATCTGGCAAGAGTTCAGTAATAATTGGGAAAATTTAGCTTTTGAAAGTGAATATTTACTAGCTAAATTTCAAAATAAAACAATTGAAGAAATTGATAGTATAAGTTTTGAAGATTTCCCTGAAGGAAAAGACAGAGATACATTAATTAAAACAAGGATAAATCAAAATTTCTTTAGAAGTACAATCTTATCATCATATAATACAAAATGTTGTATAACTGGGCTTTCGATACCTGAACTGCTCGTTGCAAGTCATATTATTCCTTGGTCTATAGATAAAAATAATAGAACAAACCCTCACAATGGACTTTGTTTAAATTCATTTCATGACAAGGCCTTTGATAAAGGATATATTACAATAACCCCTGAATATACCATACATATTTCAAGTTGTTTTAATGATTTTTTGAAAGATGAAACCATTAAAAAGTTTTTTTTAGATTTTCAAAATCGCCCCATAATCTTACCAGAACGTTTTTTACCTTCAAAAGAGTTTTTAGAATATCATTACATTAATATTTTTAAAAAATGAAATACACAGTAACAATTATTTTTGGAAAAGAACAAGTTTCTAAAATATTTAATAGTGAAAACCTCACAAATGAAGAACTAAAACTTAATAAAAAAGTATACAGTTTTGACACTCTCATTGAAAAAGAAGCTTTCATCAAAGGAATAGAGGAATCAATCGGATGGTCGGAATGTTATGTTTGCTAAAATAATTATAACAATTAATCAAAAATAGGAATAAGTATTACCTTAAGGTTAGATTAGTAGCATAATAGTTAACTTTTTTCAATGATGCTTTAATCCTTTTCTCCATTAATCATTCCCCACCTCCACAACCTCCAAATGCGCCACCCCATAATCCGAAAGCACCTCATCCAAAAGCTCCTTGGTAAAATCGGAACTCCCTATTAAAATGTATTTGAAAATTTCTACCCGGTCGCATACGCTCAATTCAAGCAACTTTTCATCATCTCGAAAAAAACGCATAAAATCATCTCTGTTCATAGAATGTGTTTTAAATTGTTCAATAATTCTATTCAAAAAATTTGGTTATTAGCTGCTGCAATATAAAACAATTAATTTTTCTATTCCGCAACTCACAAGCAACCTAAGGCAATTATCCCCATGCGATTTAATTTATAGTTTATCGGGAGGCAATGAATCATAAAAAGTTTTGGTTGCTGTTTCGTTTTTTAAAGTTATCTAAAACACTTGCACAAAATTGCTAATTAATATGAATATGCAATGGGAAAGGAATTATTTTATAGCTGGAACTTATATCTATTCGTATTGTCGGGGCACGACTTCAAGTCGTACCCCGACTTATATTCAAAAACCAAAACGACCCCAAAAACAACATCCTTAAAAAATTCAGCATTTATACTTATCTTTGCTGAAAGTCTTGTAGTAAAGTTGATTTAAACATTAATTTAAACGCTATCGCATGTCCTATCGCTGTGTTTTAATAGATGATGATGAAATGGATAGACTCATGCTTTCCTCTATTGTCAGAAAATTTCCCCAATTACACATCATTGGCGTTTTTGAATCGGCTGAAGATTTGCTCCAATTCGACACCAAAAAAATAGACGTCTTATTACTCGATATCGATATGCCCGGCATGTCAGGACTCGAACTCCGAAAAATTTTAATGGACGTTCCCGTTTGTGTATACATCTCTTCCCATCCCGAATTTGCCATAGAATCCTTTTCTCTGGAAACCTTGGATTTTATTACCAAACCCCTGTTGACCGAACGTTTCGCCCAAACCTACAACCGGATTTTGGAATACATGGAAATCAAAGAAAAAGCGCAGTTGTACGAAGCATCCATAGGTGGCGAAACAATTACCATCAAAGAAGGACACATGCAATCCAAAATAAAACTGCACGAAATACTGTATTTGGAAGCTTTAAAGGATTATACCAAAATCATTACCCCACATAAAAAACATTTGGTATTGTCCAACCTCGGTACCCTATTGAAAGATATCCATTTTCAATCTTTTGTGAGAATCCACAGAAGTTATGCCGTCCAAAAAAATATCATCGCCAAAGTAGGTGCCACCCAACTCGAACTTCTCAATAAAACCCAACTACCCATCGGTAAAAACTATAAGAGTAATCTAAATTTTATGTTTGAAACATGAAACATTTTTTCCCCTTATTCCTTTTTACCCTTAGTTTCATTGGCATAAAGACTGAGAATTATGCTCAAAATTTTCCGCATTGGTACGATCAAACCCATGATATTGAAGTGATCATTCCTTCTCAACCCGATTCGGCGTGGGTTTTAATTGAAAAAGCACAACGCATCAATTTGGGTAAAGACAATGCATTGTACCAAGCCCACTTGCACACCTTAAAAGCCATCATCCATATCAACCGCTCCGAATTTGATAAAGCCATCCAAGAAAATAAACTTTCCGATGCGGTCAATCGCAAACACCAATTTCATTTTGGTTTGGCTTACAACTATTTTATCGAAGGTCAAATCGCCCATCGCAAAGCAGATTACGTAAAAGCCACCGATTTTTATCACAAAAGCATCACTGAATCCGAAACTTCTCAAAACTATTTGTTTCTTCACAATACCTATCACAGCTTGTGTGGCATCTACATCGATCAGGAGCAGTATGATCTGTCTATGAAATACGCCCAAAAATCGATTGACCTGTATCAATCTTCCCATCATGAAATGCAGTACATCACGGCCATTTCTCTACTGGCCATGTCCCATAAATTAAAAGGAAATTTTACCAAAGCCGAAGAATGGTATGGCAAAGCTTTTAATGCCGCTCAAAAAAACAACAACAAACAACAAGCCGCTTGGATTTTGGGCAATTGGTCATTGATGTATGAAGATGACTTGATCAAATCATTGGAAATGTCCTTGCAAGCGCAACAAATTTGGGATGAAATCTATCCCGAAGGGACGAGTAGTGCCAATAATTTAGGCAATATCGGATGGTATTACCACAATATTGCCCTGCAGGATTCCATCTTGCAAGTGGCCATTTCAAAAAAACTGGTTTCCACCAAAAATGTCTGTATGGATCGAGCTGAATCCTATTACCTCAAATCTACCGAGATAGCCCAGAAACATCATTATACCGCCATCTATGTCTATTTTAGTCAGACGTTGTCCGAACTTCAATACAAAAGAGGCAAATATCAACTGGCGTATGAAAACTTGTTGCAATTTCAAAAACTCAATGACAGCATCTTTTCCCAAGAAAATAAGAACAAAATTGCCGAACTGGAAAATGCCAAAGCAATGGCTGTTAAAGACAAACAAATTCAAATCAATCAACTACTACTCAAATCTAAAGAACGGCAGAGAATCTTATTCCTACTCTTGGCGCTGATGTCAACCTTTGTCGGAATCCTCCTTTTGTATCAGAATAAAAAGAGAAGGGAAAACAATGTAAAATTGACCCAATTGAATTTGGCTCTCGAACAATCCAATTACATCAAAAATAGGTTTTTCAACATCTTGAATCACGATTTGAGAACGCCATTGGCACACATCATCCAATTTTATCATTATAAAAAAGATACCCTCGGCGACAGCATCGCTCCCGATTTGGATCAAATGGAAGAACGCATGATGCAGAAAACAGAACATTTGTTGTTTTCCATGGAAGACTTGTTGATGTGGGGAAAAAGTCAAATGAACAACTTCAATCCTCAAATCGAACCGGTACGGGTGGAAGAGTTGTTTGCCTATTTGGGACAACATTTCTCGTATTTGGAAAACCAAAAGATTCGTTTTGAAAATGAAGCTCAACTCATTTTGCATACCGATGCCCATTTTTTAAAGACCATTACCCGCAATCTGACAGACAATGCCATCAAAGCCGTCGGAAATCAAGAAGGTGAAATCATTACTTGGCGAGCTTTCCTCAAAGAAAACATTCCTATGTTGACCATCACCGATGTCGGTAAAAACTTAAAAAAGGAAAATCTCGATGCCTTGTACCACGAACATTCCGATGTGGGTATCAAAAACGGTTTGGGACTACACCTCATCCGCGAATTGGCTTCGTCTATCAAAGTCGACATCCAAGTTTCCCAGGATCAAGGGACTCGAATAACCTTGATATTTCCTCCAAAAGAATCGA
Organism: Flavobacteriaceae bacterium; assembly: GCA_020854235.1. GTDB lineage: Bacteria > Bacteroidota > Bacteroidia > Flavobacteriales > Flavobacteriaceae. The sequence goes on along the minus strand of JADZFW010000102.1, from coordinate 8,301 downwards.
CCAAATCTTGATGTAATAGGGATTGAATTCTAAAGAGATGCTTTCTTTTTAAAATACCTTAAATCCGCATCGTATATGTAAAAGCCACGAACCTGCCTCGGCGGCAAGGCGGGTTCACAAATTTATGACAATTTAATATCTAATATAAATTATCTATAAGCTGCTGATTAATATGCACTAACAAAAATCCTTGCGGATTTTAGGAAATAGAAAGCATCTCTTTTTAATGGGCAGTACTCCCTATTTTTTCTCGGGTAAATGGATTTGCAAACCGATGTATAATGGAACATTGAACCGCGAATAATCCGAAGTATAATCATATCCGGAACCTGTAGATGGCTCGTATTCATATTCGGTAATATTTTGGTAAAATTGAATTCCCAAAGTAGCATATACCCCTATGTATTCGCTCAAAAAATATTCATACCCTACAGCCAATCCGGCATTCCAATCGGTTTTGTAATGCGAATTCGTTTCACTACTGCTTCCTGAACTCGAACTACTTTCACTCTTTCCTTTTCCTAAGCCGTATTGAGCATTTACGTGTACAAAAGGTTTCCCTTCGCTACTGTTCCCAAAATAATATCGGGCAAAGGGTCCAATGTACAAAGAAGGATAACTACTTTTGGATTCAGATGTGGTTGTATTACTGCTATTACTGCTGTCCGAATTACTCCAACTCGTCGTAAAAGTCATGTTGCCGCCAATCACAAAATTGTCTTTGATAAACCATCCCACACTTGGATTGATGGACATCCCAAAAGTGTGAGTCTCATTGAGATAAACGGTTGGCGTATTGCTATAACTCGTTTCACTGTCGGAATTCGTAAAATAAATACTTCCGATCCCCACACCAAGCAATTTGGTTCCTTTGAGGTTTTGGGCAAAAAAGGAAATAGAAATCAGGAAAGTCAAGGTAAAGAAAAACATGTTTTTGGTTTGAATTGTTTTCATAAAATTTGAATTTGGTTATTGTATAAAATGATTGTTTAATAATTGATTATTTTAGTGGCATTGAGCCCAACTTCTGATGTGATTCTTATAAAATAAGTAGCTTGTGCCTGTTGGAAGGGAATGTTGACCACTTCGTTTTGAAGCTGTTCCGGTTCATCCGTTCGATAGACCAATTGACCTAAGGTATTGAACACTTCTATCGAGGTTATTTCCTTTAGGTTGGGATTTTCGAGGATAATTTCATCATGAGCAAAGTAAACATGGAAGTTTTCTTCCCCTATTGGGTTGATGTCAAGAGCATCATAAGGTTTGAATACCAGTTTGAATCGGTTGGTATAAGTTCCTGCCTCGAGGTTGATGACAAAATCGTCTGTCGTAAGGTCATGGGTCGTCAGGGTCAATACATCCAAAATATAAATGGGCATATCAAAGTTTTCGGTAGAGTTTAGTGCAATGCTGTGATTGCCACTTTGACCGGCGACAAGCACCAAAGGATAGGATTTGTTTTCGTCAAATACACCGGCTCCTTGAATGGCATACGGATCATGGCGTCCGTTGTCTTCCATCGTAAAGTACAAATCATTGGATAGCACTTCTATCATCTTCCCATCATAACCTCTGTCAAATTGATCGGTTGCCGTACCGTTTGAAAAAGCAAAGAGCAAGGAGCGATCTGCTCCGTCGGGAGCTGTGTAATCCAACCGAATACGCGCTTGTATCGCACTGGCCGATGAAGTTTCTCTTTTAAAAAACACCGATTGTGAACCTTCTTTTTCAAAAACTCTTTGACTGTTTTGAAAAATGATATTACCCCCATCGGTTGTCTCCGAACGAATGAGAAAACCTTGACCAATGGGAATGTATTGCTTGGGAATGATACTGCCAGTTCCTGTTCCGGAAGAAAAATTGGGATGTAAAGGAGCCACGACACCTCCGGTGAGATTGTAGGCAGCATAACCGCCACCGTAGGCTACATACACATGGGTATTGGTGCTCCAATGTTCCCAAAAGTAAAGCGTCCCATCAAAATTGACACTATTGTCATTGATAAAAGCATCTGCATCCAAAGCACTGGGATAGGGATTGCCCACCAAGTATTCTGCATCATCCAGCAGTGTAATAGTGTATAGTCCATTGTTGGGCGTTCCTTCAAAACTGTAGTTCTGTTGATCTGCGTACACAGCCGTAGCATTGGTCCCTTTCATTATATAGCCTTCTGCGGGATATAAACTGTTCTCCGCACTGGGATTGAGTGTGTTGAGGTCAAACAAACTGATCCATCCTACCCCGTTTCCGCCATTGAGTGGCGCATTGATGTATTTATACAACCATCGGGTACTGATTTTAACCGGATCCGTAGCATCTGTTCCATTGGGTGTGGCTATCAAACCGATAGCCGGAGGAGCATATCTATCTGGTGAAGTCCCATCTTTTAAAATATCTTGAACTTGGTATTTGGTCTCGCCAATCGTATGCACCGGAGCCGACCAATAATTATAACGGTAGGCATTTTTGGCCCCCTGTTGATCGACCAATAAAGAACTATATCCGCTATTGTCATCCTCTCCCGAATGGGTTTGAACCAATTGGCTGTTGCCCATCAAACGCAATTTTCCACTTTCCAAAATAACGCGGTGGGTAACTTCCAGACCAAAACCATCGGCTACTGACAGTCCTTTTACACCGGGCAAAGTGTTGTTGACGACAAGATTGTAAAATTGTACGGTACCTGCATCACCACTGAGCAGTTGAGAATCATGGATCGTACTGTCAAAAAGGGTAACCCCATCAGTTGAAGTAACGGTTCCGTCATTTTCAAAATTGGCTTGGAGGTGTAAGCTACCGTTGTTGTAAAACACACCGGTATTTGTATTGGTGAAATGATCTCCAAAGAAGACATTGGTTCCGGGTTTGATTACCAAAGTACCTTCATTGACAATTTGCCCAAATATTGGACAAACAGTCAAAAAAATAAGCATGTTGACAAGTACTAAATATTTTGGGATTATTTGCAGGTATGGTTTGTTCATGGTTTTAAAAATTAGTTTTCAAGGCTTTGATTACAGAATCTTGAAAAAATTAAAGGACTAGGGTAGGTAATGTTATGAGATACATCAACTTTTTTTGAGATTTGACACAATCTTGTAAATTCCAAATAAAAGAGCAACGACGATGCCTATACCCAATCCCGGAATGCCAAGACCCGGAGGAGCATTTCCTGGTGGTGGAGGCGGTATTTGGGCTTTGGTTTCGAGACTGAAAATGACGGTTATAATCAAGATGCTTACAAAATATTTTAAGTTCATGTTAATGTATTATGATGCCCAAAATCCGCAAGGATTTTTATTAGTGTGTATAAATCAGCTACTTATTTACTAATTATGTAATACAATAAATTATCACATATTCGTGAATTAGTGGCTTTTACATATTCTTTGCGGATTTAAGGTGATGTTGTTTTATTGATTTAATTGTAAACTAAAAGAATTCTCAAGGCTCTAAAGCTTGTAAACGCTGTTCCAAATCCTTGAGTTTTTTCATTTCGGTTTGAAGCGCTTGCACTTCCCTTTGTAAGTCCTCTATCTTTTGTTTGGAATGTTGCACTTCCGATTCATACTGCTGAATGATTCTTTCATAATTCATCATTTGCTCCTGTTGTTCCTGCACAGCTTTGACCAATGGCACGACAAACTCGGCATAACGCAGTCCATAGTGGGAAGTATCATTTTGAGGTTTGTCCACCCCATGAAAGTCATAACCGGTACTCAAAGCAGCCGCTTCCACTTCTTGGGCAATAAAACCACTTTGAATCTCAGCTTCTTTGAGTTTTTCACTCTCCGGCAAACGAAGGCTATCGGGTGTTTTGTTAAAATCGGCGATGGCGTTCATATCCAATTGATAAGTAACCGGCCTAAGTTTTTTGATGAATTCCAGTCCGATGACATTTTCCTGAACATTCTTTTTAAAACGACCATCGGATACGTTGGTCCAGTTGGCGTAACCACCGATGGAGGTTACTGCATTATTTCCTATTCTAACAGTATTGGAGGCTCCGGGTTGAGCATTATAACCCAAACCTGTGGAATTCGAATAATTTGAGCCTGAACTAAAAGCAGAGTATCCCAATGCTGTGTTGTTATTTCCTGTTGAATTTGAATCAAGGGAATAGGTACCGTTTGCTGTATTTCTACTTCCTGTTGTATTTAAATAAAGAGAATAAATTCCATTGGCAGTGTTTTCTCCTCCAGTTGTGTTGAAATTAAGAGATGAAAAGCCATTCGCAGTATTTGCATTCCCTGTAGTATTATTAAAGAGCGCTTGAAAACCACTTGCTGTATTGGAATTTCCAGTCGTATTGGAATTCATGGACGAGGAGCCAATAGCTGTATTATAATTTCCGATATTCTTCTCAAGGGCAATTTCACCAATTGCAGTGTTATTAAATCCTGTTGTATTTAAATTTAGTGAAAAATAACCGATGGCTGTATTGGAATATCCTGTTGAATTTGAATAAAGAGATCTATGACCCACTGCGGTATTTTCTTCTCCAGTTGTATTGGAATAAATGGATAGATAACCATAGGCGGTGTTGTTAAAACCTGTTGTATTGAAATAAAGAGATTGATAACCATAGGCAGTGTTGTTAAAACCTGTTGTATTGGAAAAAAGAGATTGATAACCATTAGCGGTGTTGCTATATCCGGATGTATTGGAAAAAAGAGATTGATAACCGTTCGAGGTATTCCAAACTCCAAGGGTATTATGAAAAAGGTTTTGAAAGCCTATTGCAGTGTTTTCGTGTCCTGTTGTATTATTAAACAAAGAACTATTCCCAATAGCAATATTATTCTGTCCGGTTGTATTGTAATAAAGTGCATTAAATCCAATAGCTGTATTGTTAGATCCTGTTGTATTCGTAAAAAGACTGGAACCTCCCATCCCGATATTGTTGGAACCCGTGGTATTGTTGTACAATACAGAACTTCCATAAGCTGCATTTTGGGTACCCGTAGTATTATTGAATAGAGAAAATACCCCTACTGCGGTATTATTACTACCCGAAGTGTTGCTATACAGGGTTTGTACCCCGATACCAATATTGTTGTTTCCTATATTGTTGGCTGGGGTATTTGATCCTCTCATAGCTTCGAAACCTATCCCGATATTTTGATTGATGAAATAGGTTTCGGTATTGTTGGCAAAATACATGGCACCCGTACCAATAGCTATTCCACCACTACCCGATTTATTATGATACATAGCATTGGTACCCACAACTGTATTATTGGTACCAATTGTATTTGAAAACAAAGTTTGATAGCCTAAAGAAACATTGGAATATCCTGTCGTATTCGAAATTTGAGCATTAGTACCCACGGCCGTATTTAAATTACCTTGCGTATTATTATAAAGAGCATAACTACCCAATGCCGTGTTATAACCACCTGTAGTGTTGGAAAGTAAAGTAGAAATACCGATGGCGGTATTGCTAGTTCCGGAAACATTGGCGTATAAAGCCGTAGAACCCAAGGCTGTGTTTTCTACGCCGGTAGTGTTGTTGTACAAACTCCTGTATCCAATTGCGGCATTGCGTTCACCAGAAGTATTTTGCGCTAAGGTTTGGTAGCCTATGGCGACGTTGTTATTACCCGTATTGGCTGCCGGTGTGGTAGAACCTCTGAGGGCTTCATAGCCTACTGCCGTATTGACATTGGAATAAGCAGTCGTTTGGTCATTGGCATAACGCATACTACCATATCCGATGGCAGTGGCATTACTTCCCGCTTTGTTGGTTGCCAATGCCATATTGCCCATGGCGGTATTGTAGGAACCTTGAGTATTGGCAGTCAAAGTTTGGTATCCCAATGCAACATTGTCGTTCCCCACCGTATTGACGGTCAGAGTTTCAAATCCTAGGGCTGTATTTTTATTGTCGGTGGCATCATCTTGGTTTCCGGAACCCACTCCCAAATACACAGAGGATCCATCCTGCGTACCGTCTTGATCCGATTTTCCATCGGTTAAATCATCAATCTTGACGATTCCGGTTACATCTGTAATCAGCTGATTCCATGTAGAACCGTCGAAAAAATAATATCCCGAATTGGCATCGGTTTGATAAATGAGTAAGCTTACTGCTGGATTGGAGATGTTATTTCTTTCGTTGAAAGTCATCCGCGGAATCAACAAGCCTTTGGCATCGGATTGTACTTCCAATTGTGCCGATGCATCGGGTGAGGCAACCCCAATTCCCACTTGTGCATAGAGAGTATATTGAAAGAGTATAAACAAAAGCGCTACAATTTTTTTCATGATTTGAACGATGATTGATTTTTTTAAGTTGAAAACTATAAACTACTATTTTAAATAGGGTTGATGCTACTTGCTTTCCAATTGCTGAATCCGCTTTTCCAATGCCGTCATATGCGCTAAGGATTCCTTTAATTCTAGGTTCTCTTTTTTCAGCAGTTCGATTTGTTCTTGTTGTTCCTGCACCGCTTTGACCAATGGCACGACAAACTCGGCATAACGCAGTCCATAGTGGGAAGTATCATTTTTAGGTTTGTCCACCCCATGAAAGTCATAGCCAATGCTTAAGGCAGCCTCTTCTACTTCTTGAGCAATAAAACCACTTTGAATCTCCGCCTCTTTGAGTCTTTCACTCTCCGGCAAACGAAGGCTATCGGGTGTTTTGTTAAAATCGGCGATGGCGTTCATATCCAATTGGTAAGTAATCGGCCTAAGTTTTTTGATGAATTCCAGTCCGATGACGTTTTCCTGAATATTCTTTTTAAAACGACCGTCACTTACATTAGTCCAGTTAGCATAGCCACCTATGGTAGTAATCGAAAGATTTCCAATTCTTACGGTGTTAGAAGCTGTGGGTGATGCGTTATAGCCTAAGCCAGTAGAATTTGAAAATGTAGTACCGTTTGAACATGAACCAGTACCTACAGCAGTGTTATAAAAACCCGTAGTATTGTAATAAAGAGAACTAAGTCCAAAAGCTGCGTTTCCATATCCTGATGTATTGGAATTAAGAGAATGCATTCCATTTGCCGTATTATTATATCCTGTTGTATTATCTGTAAGAGAATAGGCTCCGATTGCTGTATTTAAAACTCCTGTTGTACTAGAATTTAATGCATTACTTCCGATTGCTGTGTTACTATTACCGGATGTATTGGAATAAAGGGCATTGTTTCCTATGGCTGTGTTATTATACCCAGTTGTATTATCTGATAGAGAATAGACTCCGATCGCTGTATTAGAAACTCCTGTTGTATTAGAATTTAATGCATTTCTTCCGCTTGCCGTGTTACTATTACCAGATGTATTGGAATAAAGAGAATTATAACCGTTTGCGGTATTGAAACTTCCTGTTGTATTGGAATGAAGAGAACCTTCACCATTTGCGGTATTGAAACTTCCTGTTGTGTTAGAAAAAAGTGAATTTGCACCATTTGCCGTATTATAATTTCCTATAGTATTGTAAACAAGAGAATTCATCCCATTTGCCGTGTTATTATATCCCGTTGTGTTGGAAAAGAGGGATGCAGTACCCGTTGCAGTATTGGAATGTCCTGTTGAATTATAAGTAAGGGATTGATGACCGATCGCTATATTGGAATGTCCTGTTGTATTGGAAGAAAGGGATTGAAATCCGATAGCAGTGTTTCTCTCTCCTGTTGTATTTTCACTTAGGGAATAACAACCGATTGCCGTGTTCCTCTCACCTGTAGTATTGTAATAAAGTGACTTATAACCGGTGGCTGTGTTAAAATAACCATCGGTATTGGAAAAAAGGGCTTCAAATCCAATAGCGGTATTTTCACTTCCGGTGGTGTTGGAATAAAGTGATTGATAACCGGTAGCTGTGTTTTCGTTTCCAGTTGTATTTAAGTGAAGTGATGAAGTTCCGGTTGCGGTATTAAAATCTCCTTCTGTATTACTATATAAAGCGTAAAAACCGTTGGCAGTATTGCTATCACCTTTGGTATTTCTATTCAGGGCGTAGGAACCAATAGCCGTGTTTCCAGTTCCTAAAGTATTATATGCAAGAGCTTCAAATCCAAAGGCTGCATTATAATTCCCGGTGGTATTGAAACTGAGGGCATAATTTCCTATAGCCGTGTTGCTACTACCGGTAGAATTCTTGTTTAAAGTAAAATTGCCATATCCTACGTTTTCTGGCCCAGACGAATTGGAATACAAGGATTGATAACCGGTGGCAATGTTATAATTTCCGGTAGTATTGGAATAGAGAGATTGATAGCCGTGGGCTGAATTATAATTACCTGTTGTATTGAATAACAAAGAATTATTTCCAAACGCAATATTATGATG
>JADZFW010000101.1 GCA_020854235.1 Flavobacteriaceae bacterium | reverse complement strand
CCAAACGCAAACATACCCAAGACATCAATATCATTTTGATATTGGTTTCTTTGTTATTGACAGCCGGAATTTGGATGAGTTATCGGTATTTCAAATTGCGTCAGGAAAAATTGAAATTGGAGCTCATACAATCGCAACTCATTCAACAAAGCGAATTGGAAAAAATCCAAAATGAGGCGCGTGAAAAAATACTCAACGCTACCTTGGACGGAAAAGAAAGTGAAAGAAAAATGATTGCCGAAACTTTGCATCACAGTGTGAGTTCGCTCTTGTCATCTGCAAGTTTGCACCTACAAGCCAGCAAAATGATTATGAAAAACACCCAACCGGAGGAAATCGAAAAAGCCCATACCATCATCAAGGAAGCTGCTGAAAAAATCAGGAATCTTTCTCATTCTTTGGTTTCTTCAGTTTTGCTGAAATTTGGACTGAAATACGCCTTACAGGATATGTGTGAAAAATATTCTAATTCTGCACTCGATTTTCAATGCGATTGTGACGGCGTAGGTAGATTTGATCCCGATTTTGAATTGAAAATCAACAGCATCATCGATGAATTCCTCAATAATATCATCAAACACAGTAAGGCAACTCAAGCCCAAATTGCGTTAAAGGAGCATAATGAAAATCTAGAGATCAACATCAATGATAACGGAAAGGGCTTCAATCCAAAAATGCCCAAGAAGGATAGCGGATTGGGATTAAAGCAAATCGAAGCCAGAATTAACAAAATGGAAGGTGTTTTCACCATCAAATCTTCTCCCGAAGAAGGTACTCATATTTTTATTTCAGTACCAGTTCAAAAGAAAGAGGAACTCATTTTGAGCTAATTTTCTATCTCTTTTCCAATTCAACTAGCTCCATATTGCTAATATTTCCATTGTCCAACTGAAACCTCAAAAGGGTCCTCACAGCGTGAAAACCGTATTTTCCGGCAGCTCCCGGATTGAGAAATAATACGTCAAATGATGGATCGTATATGATTTTCAAGATATGAGAATGTCCGCAAATCAAGATATCAACCGGATGTTCCAACAATCCTTTTTTGATGCGGGCTTCATATTTTTTCGGATAACCACCAATATGCGTCATCCATATTTTTTTACCTTCTAATTCAAAAAGTTGATCCAATGGAAATTGAATTCGGGCTTCAGTACCATCAATATTTCCATAAACTGCCCTCAAAGGCCTAAGCTGCGCAATTTTCTCAGTAACTTGTAAATCACCGATATCTCCTGCATGCCACACTTCATCTGCCCAACGTACATGCTGGAGCATTTGCTCATCCAAATATCCGTGTGTATCCGAAAGAAGTAGTATTTTTACCAAAATTTATTTTAGATTTTAGATTGGCGTATTTAGTTTTCGATTGCTTGAAGATATACGTAACAAGACTCATTTAAAGTAAATTGCAATACTACGGCTAATAAAAAAAATACAAAAAAGAAAATGGAAGAAGTTTTAAAAAACAGAACAAAAAAATTAGGAATAGATGTTATTAATTTAATCCTTAAATACCAACAAACACCTGTAATTAAAGTTATTTCAAATCAGATTATTAGGTCATCTACATCAGTAGGAGCAAATTATAGAGCGGTATGTCGAGCCAAATCGAACGCTGATTTTATAAATAAACTCAGGATTGTGGAAGAAGAAGCCGATGAGACTTTATTTTGGTTTGAAATTTTAGAAGAAACACAGATTATAAAAAGCGACGAATTGCAATCTCTGAAAAGAGAAACAAATGAGATTTTATCAATAGTAGTTGCTTCAATTAAAACAAGTTTAAATAGAATAAATAAATCAAAATAACAAACAATTCAAATTTATTGCGATTTCAGAATATCAAACCGCTAATCTAAAATCTAAAATCTCAAATCTCAAAATCATTAACAATCTTGAAATATTTCATCAAACTAGCCTACAAAGGTACTGATTTTCACGGATGGCAAAGCCAACCCAATGCGGATTCTGTGCAAGAACGCATTGAAAAGGCTTTGGAGATTCTATTGAGAAAACCTACCGAAATAGTGGGTTGTGGACGTACGGATACCGGTGTACACGCCAAAATGTATTTTGCCCATTTTGAAACGGAAACAGCTTTGACGACTGCCGACTTTTCGTACAAACTCAACGCGCTTTTACCCAAAACAATCACCATATACGATGTTTTTAAAGTGTCAGATCATGCTCATGCCCGATTTGATGCAATTTCTAGAAGTTACGAATATCATATTGCGTTGGAAAACAATCCTTTCGAATTGGAAACAACCTGGCAATTGAATCAGCGTACGTTTGATGTAAACCTCATGAATGAAGCTGCCCAAAAATTATTGCTTCACACCGATTTTAAAGCATTTTCCAAATCTAAAACCGATGTAAAAAACTATTTTTGCACAATCTCAGAAGCTTATTGGAGTTTGGATCAAAACCGTTTGGTTTTTCACATCACAGCCAATCGTTTTTTGAGAAATATGGTTAGAGCCATCGTGGGAACGCTACTTGAAGTAGGCGAAGGAAAATTGAGTGTTTCTGAATTCGAAAAAGTAATTGAAAGTCAAAACAGAAGCGAAGCCGGACTTTCCGTACCTGCCAAAGGTTTGTTTTTGAGCAATATTGTGTACAATCCAACTTCTAACTTCTAATTTCTAATTTCTAACTTCAACAAGTGTCAAACGAACAAAAAATATCAGGTAAAACATTCGACTTAGATGTATTCAAACGAATTTTGAAACAGGCTAAAGTCTATAAGTGGCCTTATTTCATCACCGGTTTATTGGCCGTTTTACTATCTTTTTTGGCTTCGGCTCGACCGATGTTGTTGATTGAAGCGGTCAACACCTATATTGCACCCAAAGAAGAAAAGGGTTTACTCTTTTTAATCCTGTTGATGTTGGGTTTGCTCCTGCTGGAAGTCATACTACAGTTTGGTTTTGTTTACATGGCCAATTGGTTGGGACAACACGTTATCAAGGATTTGCGAAAGAAAATATTTGAACACATCTTGCATTTTAGAATGGCTTATTTTGACCATTCCTCTGTAGGTAGATTGGTCACTCGAGTCGTAACTGACTTGGAAACTATTGCCGAATTTTTCAGCCAAGGTTTGTTTATGATTGTAGGTGATTTACTCAAAATGGTGGTTGTAATTGTGATGATGTTTACCATAGATTGGCGTCTTTCCCTGATTACCTTGTCGGTTTTACCTTTTTTGATATTGGCTACCCGTATGTTTCAAAAAGGTATCAAAACCAGTTTTCAGGAAGTGCGCAAGCAGGTAGCCAATCTCAATAGTTTTGTACAAGAACGCATCAGCGGCATGTCGGTCATTCAATTGTTTACACGTGAAAAGATTGAATATGAAAAGTTTAAGGAAATCAACAACGATTACAAAAAAGCTTACATCAGTGCCATTTGGTATTATTCCATCTTCTTTCCCATCACTGATTTATTGTCTTCCATGGCCATAGGTTTGATTGTATGGTACGGCGGATTGCAAGCTGCGGTAAATACTTCGGTTCAACCCGGAGAAATCATCGGGTTTATCATGATGACTCAAATGTTATTCAGACCCTTACGTCAAATAGCCGACAAAATCAATACTTTGCAAATGGGAATCGTAGCAGGTGAACGGATTTTCAATATTTTGGATACGGAAGATCGCACGTCCAGAACCGGAACGGTATCGGCTGCAAATATGCAAGGGAAAGTCAGTTTTGAAGCGGTTCATTTCAGTTATATTGAAAGCGAACCGGTGTTAAAAGGGGTCACTTTTGAAGTGCAACCCGGAGAAACTTTGGCTATTGTAGGGGCTACGGGTGCCGGTAAATCTACCATCATCAATTTGGTCAACCGTTTTTACGACATCGAACAAGGCAGTATCAAAATAGATGGAGTAGATTTGAAAGACTACGAATTGAGTTCGCTACGCAGTCACATCGCGGTGGTTTTACAAGACGTATTTTTGTTTTCCGATAGTATTTTGAACAACATCACTTTGAAAAATGAAGACATCACATTGGAAATGGTTCAAAAAGCAGCCAAAGCCATTGGCGTTGATGCTTTTATCGAAACGCTTCCCAACACCTATCAATACCAAGTAAAAGAAAGAGGAGCCGTACTATCAACAGGTCAACGTCAGTTGATTGCTTTTTTGAGAGCCTATGTGAGCCAGCCGCGCATTTTGATTTTGGACGAAGCTACCTCTTCGGTCGATTCACAATCCGAGCAAATGATTCAAAAAGCATTGGAGAAATTGACCGAAAACCGCACTTCCATCATCATTGCCCACCGATTGGCAACCATTCAAAAAGCCGACCGGATTCTGGTAATGGATCAAGGTCAAATCGTAGAGCAAGGCACGCACCAATCCTTGTTGGAAATGAAAGATGGCGTGTATAGAAATTTGTATGAGAAGCAGTTTCTTCAGGCAGAAACGTCTTAGCGATCTATTAACTCCCCTTAATCTGTGTAATTCTCAACGTATTTACCATACCTTTTCGCTTGATAGGCATGGAAGATAGGTTGACTACAAAATCACCTTTTTCCAAATAGCCTTTTTCGATAGCTATCATGTTGATGTCAACCACGGTTTCATCGGTATTGCTCTCTTTTTCGTAGTAATAGGCTTTTACACCCCATAGTAGGTTGAGCATGGTCATGATGCGTTTGTTATTGGTAAATGCCAAAATCATGGATTGAGGTCTTCCGGCTGAAATTTGAAAGGCGGTATAACCGGTATTGGTAAGGGTTGATATTACTTTGGCTTCTATTTCATTGGCTACCAATACGGCATGATGACATATGGTTTTGGAAATAAATCGTTCGTTGACCGTCACAATTTTGGGTTGGGGTACCACGATCAAAGGCGAATCTTCAACACTTTCAATGATGTTGCGCATTTGCTTGATGACTTCCACCGGAAATTCACCTACCGAAGTTTCTCCTGAAAGCATGACGGCATCAGCACCATCCATAATGGAATTGGCAACGTCATTGACTTCAGCTCTAGTTGGTACCTCGCTGCTGATCATCGTTTCCATCATCTGAGTGGCAATGATGACGGGTTTGTGAGCTTCTTTGGCTTTGCGTACCAATTTTTTTTGTGCCAAAGGTACTTCATGCATCGGAATTTCTACGCCTAGGTCACCTCTGGCAACCATCAAAGCATCGCATACGGGCAATATTTTGGAGATATTTACCAAGGCTTCCGGCTTTTCAATTTTGGCAATAATCGGAATTTTATAAGTAGAACGTTCGTCTATATAAGCCCTTAATTGCAATACATCTTCGGCAGTTCTCACAAATGACAAGGCAATCCAATCTACTTCGTGTTTGATGGCAAATTCCACGTCAAATTTATCTTTGTCGGTCAATGCCGGTAAGGACACATTGGTATTGGGAAGGTTGACCCCTTTTTTAGATTTGAGTTTGCCGCCTCTCAAAACACGGGTTGTGACTTTATCTTTGTGATTGGTTTCCAATACTTCAAAGAGAAGTTTGCCGTCATCCACCAAAATATTTTCTCCCACTTTCACATCATTGGGAAAAGCCTGATAGGTCATATAGGCTTGATTTTGAGTGCCTATACACTTTTCAGTGGTAAAAGTGAAGAGATCACCTTCGCTGAGTTTGACCCCATTTTCCATTTCTCCCACTCTCAACTTGGGCCCTTGCAAATCGGCTAGGATGGCTACATTGAAATCCAATTCGTTGTTGAGTTCGCGAATCATCCGGATTTTCTCGGTTATTTCATCATAAACGGCATGAGAGAAATTAACTCTAAACACGTTTACACCTGCAATAATCATCTCTTTGAGGATTTCTTTGGTGTTGCATGCGGGACCTAAGGTGGCTACTATTTTGGTTTTTTTATGATGTTGTGACATAACTGGGTTTTGATTTTAGGGATTTTGAACGAGGTTGAGTTACTTTGAATCGGTGGAAAACGGATTTTTAAGGATGTTTCTGTATATCAAATGAGGTTTTAAAAAGCTCGATAAAAACCATTAATTTTCCTTATTTTTAGGTTCAATAAGTCACTCAAAACTTGAGTAATTCGCGTTTTTTAACTGTTTGCAAATCTACTAATTCGGCAGTATATATTTGTGAAATTGTCTTTAATTTTTGAATAAAACTTTCGAAAAACGCAGGAGTTTCATCGGCTTCAATTTTCAATAAAAAACGAGCTTTGGATAATTCTTTTATATAAAACAAGGGTTTTTCAATCACGGTTTCCATGTTGGCAAATAAACCTCCACTTTGAACCTGTACGTGTTGTGTTAAATAATAGTTATGTAATAATATCCAATTTCTATAGTGATTTTTATCCTCGTATTCAAAAACGTTAAAGGCAGCAGATGTTTTGCTTTGGAGAATAGATTTAGCTTTAGCAAAATACATATTAAAATGATAATTGAGCAAAAATGCCATGCGATAATCCTCTTCGTTGCTGTATATGGCAATCAATCGATAATCTTCTTCAAGAGAGGAATCATCTAGGGAAAATTTGATTGATTTAGGTTTCATAATGAGTTATGGAATGAGGTTTGGCAAGTCGATTTACCCTAACATTAACTTATATTATCGAGTGTATAGATAAATACACCTCTAATATAGAAATAATAGAACATGTGTATCCGTTTGCTTACCTAAAGCGTAAAAGGAAAAGTTACTCTTCGTTCCGGTTTGGCAAGCTTACTTCGACAGGCTCAGCACATCGATCTGCGTCGCTTTGCGCCTACTTTGCATATCGCGATAGCTATCGGGACTGCGGTTAAATTAGTTTAAACGCAGAGAATCGCAGAGTTTCTTCGCAGAGGACCGCAAAGTCATAGCTTATGTACTAATCTTTTTAATCCATCTACCGAAAGCAACACATTAATGTCTCTTTAGGTATCCAAGCGGATAGTCATATAATAGAATAACCGATAGGGTCAATTTTAGAGTTTCATGCCTTTGTCTTGCAAACTGTAATAGGCTCTACGACAGGCAATTTCTTCCGCTTTTTTCTTGGAAGTAGAACGACCTTTACTGATCACTTCGTTGTTGACTGAGAGTTTGACTCCAAAATGTTTTTCATGATCTTTTCCCGAATCTTCAAATACATCAAATGCGTAATCGTAGTGATTTTTTTGACACCATTCGATAAACAAACTCTTATAACTCGATATTTTACCTTGCAACTTATCTAAATCTACATAAGGTCCGATGAGTTTTTTATGCACAAATTTATCCATCACATCAAATCCTCTATCGAGGTAGATGGCAGCAATCAAGGCTTCAAATAAATCACCATAGGCATTGTAGCTAAATTTTCTTTTGGAAGTAGGTCTTTTTGCCAAACTAACCAAATCCAAATCCTTTCCAACTTCATTGAGATGTTCTCTGCTTACAATTTTGGAACGCATTTGAGTTAAATCTCCTTCTTTACTATCGGGTAAATGGTGGTACAAAAAGGCAGTAACAGAGGCATCCAAAAGAGAATCGCCTAAAAACTCCAATCTTTCGTAATTGATAAAGCCACCTTTATCAGACAATTTACTTTCCGATTTATGAGTAAAAGCGGTTTTGTAATAATCAATATTTTTGGGTTTGTATCCGGTTAACTTACGAATAGAAGCCGTAAATTCATCTTCCTTTTCCCAAATGGAAGAAAACCGTATTTTATCGATAAAACTCAATTTGGTATTCGATTAAATTTTTCTAAAAGCCACACAAGCATTATGTCCCCCAAAACCAAATGTATTACTCAAAGCAATTTTAGCGTCTCTTTTTTGAGCCGTATTAAAAGTGAAATTGAGTTTATTATCCAAGGCGTCATCATCCGTAAAATGGTTGATAGTAGGAGGCACGATTCCGTGAATCAAGGTCAAGATAGAAGCAATAGCTTCTACTGCACCGGCTGCACCCAACAAATGTCCGGTCATGGATTTGGTAGAATTGATATTGAGCGTATAAGCATGTGCTCCAAAAACATCCTGAATGGCTTTTACTTCTGCAATATCACCTAGTGGAGTAGAAGTACCATGAACGTTGATAACATCCACATCTTGAAGGGAAATTCCGGCATCTTTGATACAATTTTCCATGACCAACTTAGCTCCCAATCCATCGGGATGTGGTGCAGTAATGTGGTAAGCATCAGCAGAAAGTCCGCCTCCAATTAATTCAGCATACATATGAGCACCTCTGGCTTTGGCATGTTCGTATTCTTCCAAGACCAATGCCCCGGCACCTTCACCAGAAACAAAACCATCCCGATCTTTATCAAAAGGACGAGAAGCTGTCTGAGGATCATCATTACGAGTAGATAAGGCTTGCAACGCATTGAACCCGCCAATTCCGGCTTCCGCAATGGTAGCTTCAGAACCACCGGTCAACATGACATCGGCATATCCCAAACGGATGTAGTTCATGGCATCAATAATGGCATTGGAAGAAGAAGCACATGCCGAAACAGTTGCAAAGTTAGGTCCGCGGAATCCATATTTGATTGAAATTTGTCCCGGCGCAATGTCGGCAATCATTTTGGGAATAAAGAAAGGATTGAACCGAGGAATGCCGTTTCCTTTGTTGAATTCGGTTACTTCATCCTGAAAAGTTTTCAATCCACCGATTCCGGCTCCCCAAATCACCCCAATTCGATTTAAGTTTTCAGTTTCGAGGTCCAATTTAGAATCCAATACGGCTTCATCGGCAACCACCATGGCAAATTGGGTAAACCGATCCATTTTGCGAGCCTCTTTGGGATTCATATGATCTGCAGTATTGAAGTTCTTCACTTCGCAGGCAAATTGTGTTTTAAATAAGGAAGCATCAAACAAGGTGATAGGAGCAGCTCCGCTTACTCCGTTTTTTAGTCCTTCCCAGAATTCGTTTACAGTATTTCCAATAGGAGTCAAAGCCCCCAATCCGGTAACCACTATACGTCTTTTGTCCATAATTAAATCAAAATATTTTGTGTTGATACAATCTAGTTAAGTAGAGATGTAAAAATAATAATATTATGCATATAAAATAAAAAAAGCTATGGATTATTGTAAACCATAGCTTTTAGATTGTGCGATAAAGTCAATTATTTAAGCGCTTCTTCGATAAATTTTATTGCTTGACCAACAGTGGCAATGTTTTCAGCTTGATCATCAGGAATCTGAATATCAAATTCTTTTTCGAATTCCATGATTAGTTCTACAGTGTCCAATGAGTCTGAACCCAAATCGTTGGTGAAACTTGCTTCTGGTGTAACTTCGTTTTCGTCAACGCCTAATTTATTAATGATAATGGCTTTTACTCTTGATGCAATGTCTGACATAATATCTTAAGGTTTATTGTTAATTATGGCGCAAAAATAGAAAAAAAAAATCAAACTAGGTTTTTTTTTATAAAATACCCAATTATTTAATGTTAAATTTAAATCTACCCCTATGTTATAACAACTTGCAACTTCTATATAAACTATTAAAATACAGTCAGATATATTTATGTAAATCGCTTAAAAGCCCTATTTTTTTATAAGCGAAAATTTTTGCATCTTTGCCCCATTATTAACACCAAAAAAATAAACATTATGGGATTATTTTCATTTATTAAGAATGCCGGAGCCAAAGTATTTGGAATAGGCAAAACCACAGAACAAGTAGCAGAAGATAAAGCTGCCAAACTTTTGGAATCAGTTGAAAAATTGGGATTCAAAGTAAGAGATTTAAACATCGAAGTAGCAGACGATACTGTTAAAGTATGGGGACAAGCTGAAACACAAGAAGAAAAAGAAAAAGTGATTTTGGTTTTGGGTAATACAGAAGGTATTGCTACAGTTGATGACAACATCACGGTAATCACGCCTAAAGTTGAATCTAAATTTTACACTGTAGAAAAAGGAGATTCATTGAGTAAAATAGCCAAAGCTATGTACGGTGATGCCATGAAGTATCCTGTTATTTTTGAAGCCAACAAACCCATGTTGAAAGATCCAGATTTGATTTATCCAGGTCAAGTATTGCGTATTCCTACTTTGGAGTAATACCTCAAATAACACAAGGATTTATCAATTCCTTATAGATGAAGCACTTTCCGACAAATAATTG
>JADZFW010000100.1 GCA_020854235.1 Flavobacteriaceae bacterium | reverse complement strand
TTTTCAAATTTTTCTACTTCTTTCCAGAGTTCGGGATAGGTAGGATAGGATTGTTGGGCTTGCATAAACGATGAAAATAAGATGATTAAGGTGGCTAATTTTTTCATTTTAAAATTTTGAATGATATTAAAAAACCTAAACTTTGTATTGTTGTTTGATATTTCGGATGAGGTCTTCGAGTCCGTTGAGTTTGATTTCATAAATCAATTGCATTTGCTGACCTAAAGTACCTTTTGGAAAGCCTTGATTTTTGTACCAAATCAGGTAAAATTCAGGCAAGTCGATGAGGTATTTGTTTTTGTATTTCCCAAAAGGCATCTTGGTGTGAGCCAATTGGATGAGTTGTTCATTTTCTGTTTTCATTCGGAATATGAATGGTTAATTGGGTTATTGAGTTATTAAGTTATTGAGTTATTAGGTTATTATATTATTGGAATTTGGTCTCGCTTTCTATCGGGATTAGAATTTGGAATTTGGTCCCCAACTCGTTGGGGATGGAATTTGAGATTTGATTTATTTGTATCAAATTAAAAAATTTAGTTTTATCTCAAAAATTTAACTAAAGCCATTTATTCAATGGTTTCAGAATTGAGGTTTACTTGTGGCAATTCGGCTCCGCCCCATTCTACAACTGTAAAACCAATGCGATTCAACTTTGGTAAGACTTGTTTTTTGACTGACACAGTTTCGTCGTTTTTCATTGGTTTGAATTCCATAAACACTCTGATGAGTGTATCGGGTTGTGGGTTGATATTCAAAATGGAACTTTGGTCAATATTGTCATTGACTCTGAAATGAATAAAATTTTGGTTGTTTTCATTCAGTACGGGTAACCAAAACACAATAAAATCATTGATTTCGGTATTGTTCAAACCTAAAATACTCAATTTATCTTGTAAAAAAGCAATGTTTTCAGATTTTGAAACGACAAAACCATCTCCAAATTGATAATGCGATTGGGGAAAATGATAAGAGCCATCCCAAAACAGATACCCATAGGTTCTTTGGTCGGAGGTATTTAATAAGGAACCATCGGGATGAGCGATGACATTCCAACCCTCTTGATATTCAGGATAAGTGGTGAGGATTTGGCCTTTGAACTCGTGGCGCACGGTTATGGATTGTTCTTGAGTAGGATAGAGATAAATAGCAGGTTTTTTGACGATGATTTCGGGATCGTTGGAAACCGGATGATCTAAAATCACTTTGAGTCGTTGGTTGATAACGGCAGACAACCGGAAAACTTTAAATTGATTTTCGATGCCAATGTGTACGAATTGGTATTTTTTGAATTTGGATTTAGGTAATTTGATATTGAAAGCGTTTCCATGCATCTTTTTGAGCAATACAATATCGGTTTCCAGAATGGAATCATTGGAAAGATATATTTCAAAGGAATGGGCTTTCGTAAGAACCGTATCATTTAAAAAATTGACTTGCATGACACTTACTTCACCATACAAACGATACTTTTGGGCATTCATTTTCAAAGAATTGGCTAGAAACACTATCGTAAAAGCCAACAACAAACCTGAAATCATTTTTTTATTCATGATGAAAAAATTAAATGGTTATAAAACTTTGAAGTTATTTCCATTCAAAATCAAAGTCACAGTTGATTTTAACAATCGAAACATTGGAATTTGAAAGAAATGCACACAAATTTACAACAATTGTACCAACCTGACATCAGAAAATTGCGAAACCCATACGTAAAAAAGTAAACGACAAAAATTGAAGGGTTAAAGTGTCAATCGAGTTCAGGATCGGGTAATGATTTGAGAAAATAATTGTAAGAAATAGTCAGTAATAGTACAAATAAAGCAGCCGAAATTCCCAGAATGACATTAAAATACATCTCTGTTGTCAAAGCCAAACGGATAAAAATTGTTGCCAAAACAAATGCCGAATACCTGAATATCCGGTAATAACTCATAGTATAACGCAAGGCTACTAAAACGATGACAATATCACTGAAGATTAAAACCGTATAAAACTTATCGAAAGAATGCAAATAGGTACCGGTTTGAACCAAAACCGAAATATCCATGATTCCAATAATGAGAAACGCAGCTAAAAGTAAAAGAGCCAAAACTTTTTTGGTGTGAATAAATTCCAATTGATCATGTTCATTAATTTTTAAGCTACTGTGCATTTGCATTTTGTAGTTGAAACCCATGATGACAAAAATTGCTAACGCGGCAAAAGCATAAGCAAACATATGATACAATTCAACCGGAACATTTTCCCATTTGAAATTGTGTAAATGTCCGAATTCTTTAAATCCGGAACGAATAAAAATCAAAGAGAGCAATTCGAATTGCTTTCCAACCGAATGCGCTACGGATTTTGGTAAAATAAATACCAAACTCAATAATTCAACAATCAACAACAAGGTAAAAGAAATTTCAATAGCAAAAAAAGGATTCGAAAAATACTCATCAAATTTTCCCAATGTAATATAATTATTGCGGTCAAGATAACTGATGATGACGGCAATGATAAAAGTAAATGCAATGGAAGTACTGATGAATTTATTCATCCGATGACTTTCCCAAATCGATTTGATATAATTAAAAAATGTATCAGAAAAACGAAAAGCTAATTGAATCATAGTACAAATAAAATAAATTTTATCAATATTATATTTTTTTGGCTAATTTTTTTTCATTACACAATTTTTAATGTTGTTTTTTATGAAATAAATAATATTTGTATTTTCTCATATTTACCAAACTCGTTTCTTATGATTCCTTTTCACAAACCAAAATTCCTAAAAAAATTGTGTAGGTTTGTATCAACAGAATTTTGAACTATGTACATACATTTTATAGCCATTGGTGGTGCTGCCATGCACAATTTAGCTTTGGCGCTGCACCACAAAGGATATCACATCACCGGAAGCGATGACACCATACATGAACCTTCCCGTTCCAGATTGGCTGCCCAAGGATTATTACCCGAAA
>JADZFW010000099.1 GCA_020854235.1 Flavobacteriaceae bacterium | reverse complement strand
CTGTAGTGGCTTATGGAAAGGGTGGAACCTCTACCGTTATGACTAAAAACATTACAGTTAGAAGTGATTTTACTCCAGACCCAATGTTGGTTACAAATCTTACTAACAATGCAAGTAAAACTTGGATTGTAGATAAAGACGTACCAGGCCACATGGGTGTAGGACCTATTGATAATGCGGCACCTGTTTGGTGGCAAGCAGCCATAAACGAAAAAGTGGCATGCTGTAACTGTTTTTATACCACTAAATTTACCTTTTCAAAATCTGGTTCCAATTATTCTCTTCAAGTTGTCAATCCCGATGGGGCTTTTACCAAAACAGGTTCTTTAACCAATTTACCCGGAATTCCTGCATCAGGTGATGAAGGTTGTTATGCTTATGGTGGTGGCTCAGGTGCATTTACTTTTGCTCCAGCCGAATCAGGAATTGCAGCTTCTACCCAAACAGTAATCAATTTAGCCTCCAACACTACATATATTGCTTATGGGGCTTGTCAAAGTTCGTACGAGATTATTGAAATTACAAGTACTTATATGTACTTGAGAGTACAAGGTACCGAAACCGGTAATGCTTGGTATTTTAAATTAAAACCTCAGAGTTAATACGTTTTTGTTAATTATTAAACACGTACCCGACCCCATTGGGGTCGGTGTATGATGTTTATCATGCAAAAGATATCAATGTAATAGCTTTGCTGTGTTGGGTTTGTATAGATGGAACTCGGTTTCTATAAGCCAGCTTAACCAACAAGAGGAGTTGTTGCATTTGTCCATAGCCTAACAAATGAAACTGTAGGCAGTATTTTCATTACAATTTTTCTAAGTTTTACTAAATATTCTCCTTATGAATTCCTTTTTTACTTTATTTAGGATAGGATTGATTTTTTTTGTTTCTTTTTTGGGGTTGAGTTGCTCAGGTCCTGATTCAGACGAACCAGAAAATAATACACCTTCAAACCTTAACATTATCA
Source organism: Flavobacteriaceae bacterium (assembly GCA_020854235.1). Classification (GTDB taxonomy): domain Bacteria; phylum Bacteroidota; class Bacteroidia; order Flavobacteriales; family Flavobacteriaceae. The sequence goes on along the minus strand of JADZFW010000099.1, from coordinate 8,615 downwards.
TAACACGTCAAGGAGAATCGGCTACTTTTCCCAATGGGGATGGTAGCGGCGTTATCAATATGACTATTACTGCCGATAATACTACTTTATACAAGGTGTTAATCAATTCTGACTTAATAGAATCTACTACAGGAAATGTTTCCTATACTTTCAATGAAATGGGAACGCGTTCTTATACCATTCACGTTTCTGCTTATAATGGGTCGCAATTTATTTCCGATTCCAGAACCATCTCCGTATACGTGGCTCCTGCTTTAGTTTGGAGCGATGAATTCAATACCGATGGTGCTCCAGATTCTAATAAATGGGGTTATAATACCGGAACTGGAACTTCTGGTTGGGGAAATAATGAATTACAATACTATACCAATCGTCCTGAAAATGTCATCGTTGAAAGTGGATTACTCAAAATCAAATTGATCAAGGAAGATTATATGGGTAGTGCTTATACTTCAGCTAGATTGTTGAGCCAAGGAAAATATGATTTTAAATACGGAAAAATTGAATTCAGAGCCAAACTTCCCGCAGGTGGTGGAACATGGCCTGCACTTTGGATGCTAGGGGCTAATATTGGAACCGCTAGTTGGCCTGCCTGTGGCGAAGTTGATGTCATGGAACATGTAGGCAATCAATTAAATAAAATTTATGGAAGTTTACATCATCCCGGACACTCTGGAGCCAATCCTGATGGAGCTACTTTGATGATCAACAATGCAACTACCGAATTCCATATTTATACCACTGTATGGAACTCAAGTACCATTAAATTTTACGTTGACAATCAGTTGTATTATACCTTTACAAATAACTCAACTTTACCATTCAACCAAAACTTTTTCATCATCATGAATTGCGCTATGGGTGGAAATTTCGGGGGAACTGTTGATCCGGCTTTTACTTCTGCTACTTTTGAAATTGATTATGTGAGAGTATATCAATAATGGAATGGGTTCAAATTTATATATAATTTTACAACATGCGACTATTTAAAACAATCTTGGTGAGTGCCTTTTTGGTGCTGCTTTCAGCTTGTCAGTCCAGCCAAAAAACTATTGCTCCCAAAACTGATAATTACCAATTGGTATGGTCAGATGAGTTTGATATAGATGGATTACCCCAAAGTTCACATTGGACTTTTGAAGAAGGAGGACATGGATGGGGAAACAATGAAAAACAATATTACTTAGCTAATAGTCTTGAAAATGCTTATGTAAAAGATGGAAAACTACACATTGTAGCATTATCCAAAAAATACCAAGACAATTCTTATACATCTGCCAAACTAACGACCTATCAAAAACTTCCCCTTCAATACGGTAAAATTGAAATGAGAGCCCAATTACCCAAAGGAAAAGGTACTTGGCCTGCCTTTTGGATGCTTCCCGAAAGTATTCAGACCGGTACTGAAAATTGGCCTGCCTGTGGGGAAATTGACATCATGGAACACGTGGGTAAAGATCCCAATGTTGTTCATCATTCTTTGCATACAGATTTATACAATCACATCAAAGGCACCCAAATTACCTATTTTGAAAAATATGATGATTTGTTTGAAACCTTTCATACCTATGAAGTGGAATGGACTGAAACATCCATTGCTTTTTATATAGATGGAATCAAAAAATACGAAGCTTTCAAAGGGCAAGATGGAAAAGACACTACCAATGCGGGTTGGCCTTTTGACAAACCTTATTACATCATCCTAAATCTTGCCATTGGTGGCAATTGGGGAGGCGAAATAGATCCATCCATTTTTCCCGCCGATTTTGTAATTGATTATGTAAGAGTCTACCAAATAAAATGAGATTATGAATTCTAAGTCCATTTTAACGTTCATCCTTTTCAGCTTTTTTGTGAGCATTCAAAGTCAAAATTTGACCTTGATGACCTACAATATGCGATTGGATACTGCCATAGATGGAGACCAAGATTGGACGCATAGAAAGGATTTTTTTGTAGGCCAAATTAATTTTTACGAACCCGATATTTTTGGTGTTCAGGAAGCAACACCGGGACAAGTTACGGATTTAAATTCCCTATTAAAAGATTATGATCAAATAGGTATGGGTAGAGAAGGGATAGGTAAAGGTGAATCTTCTAATATCTATTATAAAAAAGACAGATTTAAAGTGCTTCAAGAAAGGACTTTTTGGTTGTCTGAAACTCCCGATACCATTTCCATTGGTTGGGATGCTGCTTGTAATAGAGTTTGCACGTATGCTTTGTTTAAAGATTTGAAAACGAAAACCAAATTTTGGGTTTTTAATACGCACTTAGATCACGTGGGTGAAATAGCCCGAACCAAAGGAATCGAACTCATCCTTTCAAAAATCAAGGAACTCAATACCCAAAACTTAAGTGTTTTTTTTATGGGTGATTTCAATTCTGAACCTAGTTCTCAAAGAATTGTGGATCTAAAAAAAATAATGACCGATACCCAAGATATTGCAGTAAAAGGACATTTTGGTCCATCGGGAACTTTCAATGGTTTCAAACACGAAATGCCGGTTACAACATTGATTGATTACATTTTCATTTCTAAAGAATCTAGTATTCAAGTTATTAAGCATGCGACTTTAAGTGATTCCATCGATTTAAAATACCCATCCGATCACTTGCCGGTTTATATTGAAGTACTCATTTCACAATAATAATTAATTCTATAAAACCATACCTTTGAAAATATATAAATTCATCTCTGCACTTACATTTATGTTCATGGGCATTTTGTCGAGTTGTCAGCCTTCAACACCTGATGATGACCCAAATCCTAATCCAGAACCTGAAAATGAAGTGGATTTTTGGTTGACCAAAGCAGATCAAACGGTTAAATTGGAAAAACAATCCACCATCATGGCTTTTGGAACCAATTCCAATATTTATCCTTTTGTAGAAGTATACGATTCTCAGGTTTTTCAAACTGTTGACGGATTCGGGTATTCTTTAACAGGCGGTAGCGCTGAAGTAATTAATTCATTAAGCACTCCCAAAAAAGCATTACTCCTGCAAGAGCTATTTGGCACCCAAAGTACCAGTATTTCGATAAGTTATTTACGTATCAGTCTTGGGGCTTCCGATTTGAATGCAACCCCATTCAGTTACGACGACATGCCGGTAGGTCAAACGGATGTCAACCTGACCCAGTTTTCTTTAAATCCCGACATGACCCATCTCATTCCCTTGTTGAAAGAAATTATTTTGATTAATCCTCAAATTAAGATTATGGCGTCTCCTTGGTCGCCTCCAACTTGGATGAAGGATAATGGTTCTTTTGTAGGAGGTAGTTTGAAACCTGAATATTATGGAGTTTACGCTCAGTATTTTGTAAAGTATATACAACAAATGCAGGCACAAGGCATTACCATTGATGCTATTACTCCTCAAAACGAACCTTTACACCCCGGAAATAATCCGAGTATGTTGATGTCTGCAGTCCAACAAGCTGATTTTATTAAAAATCACCTAGGACCTGCTTTTCAAACAGCCGGAATTACTACCAAAATAGTCATCTATGATCACAATTGTGACAAACCCGAATATCCTATTACGGTTCTCAATGATGCTACAGCAAAAGCTTTTATTGACGGTTCAGCTTTTCATTTATATGCAGGTGATATCAGTGCTCTGTCAACCGTTCACAATGCCCATCCAACTAAAAATTTATATTTTACGGAACAATATACGGCATCTTCAGGTCAATTTGGTGGAGATCTCACATGGCATATCAAAAATGTCATCATAGGTTCGATGCGCAATTGGAGTAAAAATGCATTGGAATGGAATCTAGCTAATAACGTAAGTTTTGGGCCTCATACCGATGGTGGGTGTACTACTTGTAAAGGAGCCATTACTGTGAACAGTAGTGAAAATTTCACCCGAAATGTAAGCTATTATATCATAGCACACGCTTCCAAATTTGTTCCTGCAGGGTCAGTTCGTATTGCATCCAATGTGTCCGGAAACATCAATACAGTTGCCTTTAAAACGCCTGTCGGAAAAAAGGTTTTGATAGCTGTCAATACTGGAGCTGTGTCAGAAATATTCAATATAAAATTTAACGATAAATGGACCACAACTTCCCTACAAGCGGGAGATGTCGGTACTTATATTTGGTAAACATTCAACACTTTTTTTATGAAAATTCATTTTGTAAATATTTTAATTTTAACAACAACCGTTTCTTTGTTTGCGTTATCTTGTACTAATAATAAGGGAGATGATACTGTTAAATCAGAAAACACATTCCAAGTAAAAGATAAAACAGTTCAGGTTTTTACGTCTGCCGATAGTACTAATCTGAAAATTACGCAAACAGATACCTTGCGTTTTACCGATTTAAAACAACCATTAGAAACTCAAACTTGTATTTTTGTCAATCCCGACAAACAATATCAAACGTTCCTGGGTATAGGTGGTGCCATTACTGATGCCAGTGCAGAGGTGTTTGCACAACTTACTCCTGAAAAACAAACTGAATTTTTAAATGCATATTTTGATGAGAAAGTCGGAAATGCTTATAAAATCATCAGAACCAATATGAATAGTTGTGATTTTAGTTCGGCTAGCTATACCTACATACAAGAAGGGGATAAAGAATTAAAGACTTTTGATATTGCACCCGATAGAAAATTCAAAATTCCCATGATTAAAAGAGCTATGGAGAAAGCAGTCAATGCCAACTTTTACATCAGTCCATGGAGTCCGCCTGCCTTTATGAAAGACAATAAGGACATGTTGCACGGTGGTAAATTATTACCTGAATACTATCAATCTTGGGCAGATTATTACGTTAAATTCATTCAAAGTTATGAAAAGGAAGGTGTTCCAGTATGGGGATTGACTATTCAAAATGAACCCATGGCCAAACAAATATGGGAATCTTGTATCTACACAGCAGAAGAAGAACGAGATTTTTTAAAAAACTTCCTAGGTCCTACATTGGCTAAAGCCCAAATGCAGGATAAAAAAATAACCGTTTGGGATCACAATAGAGATTTGATGAGCCAGCGAGCCGATATCATACTCAATGATCCAGATGCTGCAAAGTATGTTTGGGGCGTAGGTTTCCATTGGTATGAAGATTGGAGTGGTGGCAAACCCATGTTCCAAAATGTAGGAATTGTGAATAAAAACCATCCCGAAGTCAATTTGATGTTTACCGAAGGTTGTGTCGAAAGTTTTGATGCTTCTAAATACCAATTGTGGAAAAATGGAGCCGAATATGGCGTTTCCATGATTAATGATTTCAATAACGGTACTGTAGCTTGGACTGATTGGAACATCCTTTTGGATCAAAATGGAGGACCCAATCATGTGAAAAATTTCTGTTTTGCGCCCATTCACGCCGACCTTACAACCGGAGATTTAATTTATACGCCTTCTTATTATATCATGGGGCATTTTTCAAGATTTATAAAACCCGGAGCCAAAAGAATCAGTAGTGTAGCCAGTAGAAGTGATTTGTTGACAACATCATTTCTCAATCCCGATGGTCAAGTAGTGACTATTGTAATGAATGTCAGCGGTCAGCAAACCAAATATTTTTTGAGTATTGGAACCCACGCCACAGAGATCTCTATTTTACCCAATGCCATTCAAACTTTAATTTATTAATTTCATGTGTTTATTTTATATATATGGGTACATTTAATTCGCCAATAATCGTTACCGTTGGTATCATACCGATAGCTATCGAGATTGTTATGCTCATTTCAAAAAAAACCACTCAATAAAGGTTTTATTATGAATAAGTTATTCTTTTTGTTTTTTATTTCGATTCATTGTTTAAATGCGCAACAATTAGTTGTAAGCAATAAAAAAATAATTAACAGTTCAAACAACCAAGAAGTGGTTTTGAATGCGGTCAATTTTGGTAATTGGATGGTTATGGAGGGTTATATGATGAATTCAGTAAATCAAGCACCCGCACAACACAATTGGAAACAAAAACTAAACACGCTTATTGGCACACAAAACACAGCCAATTTTTATGATGCTTGGCTGACAAAACACGTTGCTAATACTGATATTATTCAGATTAAATCTTGGGGATTTAATGCAGTTCGGGTTCCCATTCATTATGAATATTTTGTCAACTCGGAAACTCCTGATGTTTGGAGTAATTATGGATTTACCTTATTAGATAATATTATTTCTTGGTGTAGTGCAGAAGGAATTTATGTCATTATTGATTTACATGCTGCGCCAGGTGGCCAAAGTAACAACGCTATTAGTGATTATGACGCTACCAAACCATCTTTATGGGAAAGCACACTCAATAAGAACAAAACCATAGAACTCTGGCGTAAAATTTCAGAAAGATATAAAAATGAAGCTTGGGTGGCAGGATATGATTTAATAAATGAACCCGCTTGGGATTTACCGGGTGGAATTGATTTGAGAAATTTGTACAACTCCATAACCACTGCTATCAGAAACAATAACGATAATCACATTCTTTTTATAGAAGGAAATTGGTATTCAAACGATTACGCAGGTTTGACACCTGCATGGGATCCCAATATGGTGTATGTATTTCACAAATATTGGTCGGATGCTTCCACGGTAGACATAACATGGATATTAAATTTTCGAGATGCCCAAAACAGACCTATTTGGTGTGGCGAACATGGCGAAAATAGTAATGACCATTTTACAAGAATCGTAGAAACTTTTAACGCAAATAATATTGGTTTTTCATGGTGGCCTATGAAAAAATTTGAGAGTGTAAACTGTTTTTCAAATGCCAATTTTCCAACGGGTTATAACAATCTTTTAAGCTACCTTGGAGGAACAAACCCAACGCTTAATCCTACAGTGGCTTATACCACATTATTGCAATTGGCCGAAAATGTTAAAATTGAGAATAGTAATATCAATTATGAAGTATTGCGATCCATTTTTGCGCAACCAGGGAATCGAAATACAGCTCCTTTTTCGAGCAGTATACCTCAAATTGGCAATACTTCACCTACCAGAATTTTTACTTCAAATTATGATCAAGGGATGAACGGATATGCTTATTCAGATCTGGCTTGGGAGGACAATAGATTAACTACTGGTTTTTATACTTCTTGGAATAATGGTTGGGTGTATCGAAATGGAGGAGTGGATATTGAAAGATCGAGTGATATTAGTTCCAATGGTTATTCTGTGGGTTGGTTTGATAGAAGTGAATGGATGAAATACACTGTAAATATTAACAATTCTGGGACATACAATGCAGAATTTCGAGTTGCAAATGGAGGAAGTGCTTCTGCTGCTGTTCAAATCCAAAATGCAGAGGGAACCCTGATATATGGTACAGCTGTCATTCCTCCAACAGGAAGTTGGTCTTCATGGCAAACCATCACCAAAGCAGTTACCCTTCCTACCACAGGTTTACAAACCATCAGAATTGTTAGTATAGCAGGTTCTTTTAATATTAATTCGGTAAATTTCAGCTACATTAACTCAACCGTTACAACTCCGCCGTCAGTTGTTCAAGGCAGTAATGTTATCTATTTAAAAGGTACTAATGAGAAGTATGTTACACTTTCCAACACAAATTCTTTAATGACTTGTAGCAGCTCGACCAATGGAACAAATGAAAAATTTACCATTATTGAATTGGGTGATGGTTATTCCGCTCTCAAAGGTAGTAATAACAAGTATGTAACCCTAAATTCAGCAGATAACAAATTGTATTGTAATGCTACGTCCATAGGCGATTCTCAAAAATTTATTTTGAACAATTTAAGTGGTGCTTATTCCTTGAAAGGATACAATAATTTCTATGTTTCATCAGAAAATGGGTCTGCTTCGGGAATGACTTGTACCAGAACAATTCCCGGAACTTGGGAATTTTTTAACTGGGGAATATACGATACTGTGGTTCTTGCTATTGACTCATTTGAAAACCCCGATAAAAACTTTCTGATTTATCCTAATCCAGCCCAAGATTTTATTTATTTAAAATCTTTATCTGAGGATAATTTTAAAATAGAAATTTTCGACACAAGCGGAAGAAAAGTACTCCAATCGTACGCGTTGGGGTTAGAAAATAAAATTGATATCAGTTCTTTCAATGCGGGCATTTACGTTTTGAAAATTACGGGTTCACATCATACTGAGTCTATTCAATTTATTAAAAGTGAATTTGATAGATTGTAATATTCATATAATCATATATTTAACATAATATATGGCATTTTTTTAAAATATTTAGGATTTTTAAGTTGTGCTAAAGAATCGTTTTTATTATTCTTTAAACTTAAAAATGAATAACACGAATAACCATGAGACGCTACTTAAAGGTTGTTTTTAAAGAGCAAATTTGATTAACCTTTATGTGTAATTATTAAATTAAAAATTACCTTTTATGATTTATATTAAAACATCCAAAGCAAACTTTGAAAGATGCACCAGAGTTTTCCTATTGATAGGATTGGTTCTAGCATTACTGATTTCCGAATTGGCTTTGAATTCACAAACCAAAATAAAAGAAAGTGGTGATATGGGTTCATATTGTGGAAGCTTAAACAACATTGAAACCCAATCCACAGAGATCTCCATTTTACCCAATGCCATTCAAACTTTAATTTATTAGAAATGAAAAAATATATCATTCATTTAAT
>JADZFW010000098.1 GCA_020854235.1 Flavobacteriaceae bacterium | reverse complement strand
TAAAGTCGGGGCGAATTTTTTGAATTTCAGCTGCCAATTCTCTTGGATTGAAACTCACAGCTGCCACATTATACGCCACATAAGTGTCAAATAATGGAGCGTCCATAATATCTAATGTTGCTTTCAACGCATCGTCCATATACATCATGGGCAAAGTAGTTTCGGCACTCAAAAAACACTCGTATTTGTTTTGGGCAATGGCTTTGTAAAAGATATCCACGGCATAATCCGTAGTCCCACCTCCGGGAGGCGTTTTCCAACTAATGATTCCCGGATAACGCAAGGTTCGTACGTCTACCCCAAATTTTTGATGGTAATACGCACACCAACGTTCGCCCGCCAATTTGCTAATGCCATAAACCGTAGCTGGTTCCAAAATGGTTTGCTGTGGTGTATCGATTCGCGGAGTGGTTTCCCCAAAAACCGCAATCGAACTGGGCCAATAGACTTTGCTGATGATTTTTTCCTTGGCAAAATCCAATATGGACAACAAGGTATTCATATTGATGTCCCAAGCTTTTTTAGGTTGTTTTTCCGCAGTTGCCGATAACATGGCTGCCATCAGGTAAATGGTGGTAATCTGATGTTTGTGAATAATCATCAAAATAGCCGCCTTGTCCGTAGCATCCAAAAACTCAAAAGGCCCCGACTGCATGAGTTCGTCATTGCCTTCGCGAATATCGGAAGCGATGACTTGTTCGTTGGAATATTTGGATCGGAGTTTCATCGTCAATTCGGAACCTATTTGCCCACAAGCCCCGATGATTAATATTTTTTCACTCATATGTAGGGTATTAGATAGTAATTAAATGTTGCGTCAATCATCGACCGAACCTCACTTACTATCGATTTATTACTGATGTTCTGTGTTTTTTTAAAAACCACACAAAGATAAGACAAAATGAGGAACTAAAATTGCATTTTTGATAATTTAATACAGGGCTATATCGTTTGCGTAGACAAGACATTTGCTAATAAAAGCCAAACACACCTTTACATTATAACGATTATTTTAACTAAATTCATGCATATAAATTTGTATAATTAAATTTATATTGTATATTTGTTACTCGTTATGTGAAATGCTGAGAATAAGTAATTGTATATGAAATAGGATAACCCCCCGAAATCATCAACAAACTTTAAATTGATTGAAACATCCCTTTATGGAAGAGGTATTTGCATTCGTGAAACTGAATCAGTAACTTTAATTTTTTATTTATGAATAATTTGACTACTCCCAATCTGTTCAATTACAGACATGGGGAATTTTTGCAATTTATGAAAAACGTGTTGAAAGTCTATGGACAAGTTGACACGGCAACCCTTTCACTAGCCGATAAAGCAAGTAAACTAGAGACGTTTACCCGTGCTTTGGATGAAGTTTTTCAACCTCAAATGGCGCAAGAACTCACCCCGGAACTCTCCAATCTTGACCTGCGCAGGGATAAAGCCCTGATGGGAATCAAGATATACATTGATTCACAAACCTATAGAGAGGAATCTGAAAGAGTAATGGCTGCACAAAATCTATTTGCCAATTACATTTCACATGGTGAACGCATAGACAAATTGAGTTACCAACAAGAAACCGCCGTCATACAAGCCATGTTACAAGATTGGAGAGAAGGTAATCTATTGGCAGCAACGCAAGTTTTGGATCTCACCTCTTGGATTGATTTACTCAACCAATTGAATAAAGAATTTGATGAAAAATATGTCAAAAGGGCACAAGAAGCACCACAACCAGCCGAAATGGATCAAAAACGCTTGGCAATCAAATCGGCTTATGAAGACTTGACGATGGATACCGTAGCTTTTTCAAGAGTAGCAGCCGATAGAGAACCATATTTGAATATCATCAAGAGTCTCAACGGATTGATAGATGATTACAATCTGGCTGTTACGCAAAGATTGGCCGGCAGAGGCACCGATACCGAAGGGGTACAACCGGAAACTCCAACCCCATCAGAAGGTTAAAAGATTATACACTTGACAACCTACATAAGGGCAACTTAAACCTCTCCCATTTTGGAGAGGTTTTTTTGTGAAAAAGTCTTAGTTTTTCCTAGATGCTGAAAAAGTTAATATTTGCTATATGTTTGATTCCCAATATCCTCCGAAGTGGAGGAAGGTTTTCAGTCTACTGGAAAGTGTCCTCCGAATTGGAGGAAGGTTTCCAATAAGTTTGGAAGCGTCCTCCAAGTTGGAGGGAGGTTTTCAGTGGGTTGGAAAGTATCCTCCGAAGTGGAGGGAGGTTTTCAGAAGGTTGAAAAGTGTCCTCCGTATTGGAGGGAGGTTTTAAGTGGGTTTGGAGTCTTCCTCCGCAATGGAGTGAAACTTTGCTATGTCAAAAAAGCAATTCTCAGGATTGGATTAAAAATTATTCAAAATAAAATACAATAAATTGATTATAGACAAACCTTCATTATCCAATAGCGATATATCATATTATCAGTTAAAAATCTATACTTTTGCTCTTCTTTCTAAAAGATTTATATTTATATGAACTGGCAACAACTACTTTCTCTCAAACGATTTGGCGATACGGAATCCCGCCCCCGATTATTACAAGATGAAACCCGATTGGGATTTGAAGTGGACTATGACCGCATCATCTTTTCGGATGCGTTTCGGTCGTTGCAAAACAAAACTCAAGTCGTGCCACTTACGGAAATCGATTTTGTCCACACCCGTTTGACCCATAGCTTGGAAGTGAGTGTGGTGGGTAGGTCCTTAGGGAGAACCGTTGGTCAAAAATTGCTTCAAAAATATCCCGAATTGGTGCAAGAAGGTTATAAGATGAATGACTTTGGCGCCATCGTAGCGGCAGCTGCTTTGGCTCATGACATAGGCAATCCACCTTTCGGACACAGTGGCGAAAGAGCCATCGGCGACTATTTTGCCAATGGCAATGGGAGAAAATACAAACTCCACCTCAACGAAACCCAATGGCAAGACTTGGTTGCTTTTGAAGGTAATGCCAATGGTTTCCGCATTTTAACCGAAAGCAGAGCCGGCATCAGTGGCGGCTTGCGATTGTCATATGCCACTTTGGGTGCCTTTATGAAATATCCCAAATTGTCCATTCCTTATAAAAAAACCAAACACATAGCCGAGAAGAAATACGGCGCTTTTTACAAAGACCAAATCTTCTTACAGGAATTGGCTTCTGAATTGGGACTCCAACCCATTCGCGCAGGAGAAAATACCTATTTCAGACATCCACTGGCTTATTTGGTAGAAGCTGCCGATGACATTTGCTACAGCATCATCGACTTTGAGGACGGTATTTATCTGGGTTTGATTCCCGAGGATAAAGCTTTGGAATATTTGCTCAATTTGGTGCGTCACAACCTCATTACCGAAAAATACTACGGTTTGAAAACCCAAAAAGATCGGGTGAGTTATTTGAGAGCCTTGGCTATTCAATCCTTGATTTTGGAAGCCTCTCGGGTGTTTGTTGAAAATGAAGCAGCCATCTTGGAAGGCACATTTGCCCATTCGCTCCTAGATAAATGTAAATACGAAGCCCAACTCAACGACATTCTCGATATCAGTGTCGAGAAAATGTATCGTTCGCGCGAGGTCATTGAAAAAGAAATCACAGGATACCGCGTATTGACCGACCTCTTGGATGTTTTTACTACTGCTGTCAACAATGATTTTGAAGGGAAAACCACCGGCTTTGACAAATTGGTCTTAGAACTATTACCCGAGGAATTCAGAGATATGAAGGGCCATTTGTACGAGAGATTATTGGGTGTATGTTCGTTTATTGCCGGCATGAGTGACCGCAATGCCATTCTCTTGCACGGTAAAATTCATTAGAAAACCATTGAATAAAACTTCCAACATAGTATTTTTCACCTTAGTCAGCCTACTTCTATTTTTGACTTCATGCAAAGAGAAT
>JADZFW010000097.1 GCA_020854235.1 Flavobacteriaceae bacterium | reverse complement strand
TGTATAAGCAATTGCTCCTACACCCACACCATTATTCACTGCAACTTGAGCTCCAGCACCTTTGCCTCCAACCCCATTTACAGTTGTATTAGAAATAAACCATGTTGATTGTCCATCTGGTCCAGTACTCCCAGAACCTCCTGTTCCAATAGACAATGAATATGTGGTATTTTCAGAAACACTGATGGTGCCTTTTACATAACCACCACCAGCTCCACCACCACCAGCTGCTGACTTTCCGGTAACACCTTGACCTGAACCACCAGCTCCCCAACATTCGATTGTAAGCTCGGTTACACCACAGGGTGTAGTAAAAGTATACCCTCCTGGAGAATTTACTGTTATCGTTTGAATTTGACCCCAAGATAACATGCTAAAAAGCATTATAAATGATAAGAATAGTAATTTTTTTATCATAAAAAATAGTTTTAATAGTTTAATAAAATAGCAATAGACCCGGGTAAGTGTCTAATGGGGGAACTTCAAAATTGATACATTATAGTATCGAAACAAATTAACATATAAGTTATTTAAGTACAAAATCTTTATCATATTTTTTTTATATATCTACACAAGTTTATTTTTCCTGCATAATTTAAGTTAATATACTGAACACTAAATTTACAAACTAGTTACAATCTTACGTTTTTAATAGAATGAAGATTTAACTTGATATTCACTTTAATCACTTGAGCTAATAACACAATTTTAAATTTAACATTAAATACTTTACTATCTTATAAATCCGTCGTCAGGTCGAGTAGCTCCTGACGCAGTCGGAGCGTATCGATGCCTCGATACAATTTGCTCCTTCGTCGCAAATCACTCAGCATGACGATGTACGTCTTTAAAGTCCGCGTCAGGTCGAGTAGCGAAGCGTATCAATGCCTCGATACGATTTGCTCCTTCGTCGCAAATCACTCGCCCCTCGATACGATTTGCTCCTTCGTCACAAATCACTCGGGGTGACGGAACTTTTTCTTAGCAAGATTAACTAAATCACCAAATCTACCTTCAATTAAAGCTTCTTTTTTAGCTCTAGACCATTTTTTAAATTGTTTTTCTGTTTGAATTGCAATTCTTATATCTGTAAAAGTAGCATAGAATACTAATTCTACAGGTCTTCTTCGATGTGTATATGAATCCTCATAATAACCAGATTGATGTTGTTCTACTCTTTGTTCCAAATCACTAGTTACACCAATATAATAAGATTGATCAGCACATTTTAAAATGTAAACATAGCTTAACTTCATAACTTTTTTTTACAAAGGTAAAATATTTCAATTAAATATACACCTTTATCTTTAATCACTCTGCCTCGATACAATTTGCTCCTTCGTCGCAAATCACTCGGCATGACGATGCACATCTTTAAAGTCCGCCGTCAGGTCGAGTAGCTCCTGACGCAGTCGGAGCGTATCGAGACCGATGAACTTGAGTCATCGGATGACTTAAGGGCTATTTGCATTAGTTATATATGGTTATTGTATTTTTTATATATATGGCTATTGCAAACAGAAACCCCGAAGGTTTTAAAAACCTTCGGGGTTTACATATATAACTCCTAAATTTCAAACCTTACCTCATCCATATTGGAATTTGAAATTTAGAAAATTGGAATTTACCAAGTTATTCTCTAACCAACTTCAAACTTCTCACCGCACTGCCATCCGTGATTTTAGCAAAATACATCCCTATGGCTTGTCTTGACAAATCTATTTGATTGCCTGTACCCGATAAGATGGTTTTACCGGTAAGGTCATACACCGTGTATTGCAACGTGGCACTACCTTGGTAAGATATGTTAAACACACCGGTACTAGGATTGGGATACACTTTTACTTGGTTGAACAAGGTATCTTCATTGCCAAGCGCCGAGTTGGTGAATCTTAGGATGAAGCGGTCGTTGATGTTCTCTCCAACAGCTTGGGTAAAAGTATAAGGGCCCATTCCCATTTCATGGATGATATCCAAATAAGTATCCTCCAAATAAATCTTTTGACCTGCTATAAAAACCCCTTCGGCTTGTTCGATTTGAATAGCATAAGAACCTGCTGCACGAATTTCCATACCTAGTGGAATGGTTTTATCATCGCTGAATTCAGATAAAAACTGGATATCAAAATCTCCTTGAACTTGCGGAATTAAAGAATAGAATTCTGTGTCATTGCCGGAATCCATTCTATAAACATCGTTTAAACTCAAATCATCAGTGTTGTTTGCTCCAAAGCCCAAAGCTATAAAGTTTTTATCTCCATTGATTTCAGTCATAGATAACCATATTCTGTTTAAGGAATCATCAGTGTTGGTTTTTAAGAACGATATGTTTGGATTTGTCACATTTCGCATGGAATTGTTGAAGTTCAACTGTGTTGTGCCACTCGTTATACCATTTCTGGCTTGAACAAAGAAGGCTTGTCCCGAAGCAATGTAAGTGTAATTTAAACCTAAAGGATTATTACCTAAAGGATTAACAGTTGTAACTGTTGAGCCACTAACTGTTGCACTATACATACTATTGTTGCTGAAATTATAACCCCATGGACCTACAAATGTATTAGAAATTGGATGTTCATGTGTCCAAAAATAGAACTTAGGTTCTATATTTGAGCTATTATCATTGTATAATTCCACAGTAGAAATAGCAGATGGATAAGGATTTCCAACCAAATTGAGATTAATGTTATAACTATCACTAACTCCATTTATAATATTATATTGATCTCTATATAGCACCACATCTACTAATCCATTATTAACCTTTTGACTGGTAAAATTGACGGTATAACCTGACTGTGGAGTTATATTAGTTGGATTGAAAGGCAATGGGGAACCTTTGCCCATTACTATATAGCCCACTCCTTTATCCATAGTTCCAGATGAATATAAAGTCCAATCATCTCCATTGTCATCAAAACCATCGCCTCCTGGCCCGGTTTGCGCCTAACCTGTTCGAATACCACTTTTCGTATCGTTATATAAACTAGGTGCAAATTTATACTTATAACTATTAAATCCATTAGAGGAACTGAACACATCCTGAATATTCAATCCTTCCACAGGTGAAGACCAATAGATATAATCATAGGGGAAATAGGTGCCGGTTGTTTTGTAAATCTGAAATATTCCTAAATCTGAAATTACTGCATTATCATTTTGTTGTACAATTTGACCTTGACTTTCCACTATTATGGTCCCTTCATTTAATATATCACTTGCAAT
>JADZFW010000096.1 GCA_020854235.1 Flavobacteriaceae bacterium | reverse complement strand
TAGGGCAAGGTTATTTTTGAAGTGATTCTGGTTGTCCAGCTTATGGCAATATTATCTAAGTTTTGAACGACTTGGTTTCCTAAATAGTTTGTATAAATGTATTCTCCATCAGTTTCATTTCTGAAAAAGTTGAAGTTACCGTTTAATCTCCACCATTTGAATGGGTTGTAATTCAAGTTAAATTCAAATCCGAAACGATATTGGGTGGCTAAGTTAACCGGGGTTGTAAGGATGATTGGCGTTAAAACAGTTTCACCGCTCACTTCGGTTTCTACAAAAGCACCGGATTCTTTTCGGATGAATTGGAATGAATCTTCGGTATAGTTATAGTAAGCTGAACTACTCAAGGTTAATTTTTTCCATTTTTGAAGATATACCAGGTCAATGGCATGGGTCATGGCCGGGTCTAGATCAGGATTTCCCTGAAAGATATTGATGTTACTGGAATAGTTTGGAAAAGGATTCAGGAATCTACCTCTTGGACGTTGAATTCTTCTGCTGTAACTTAATGAAGTGTTTGTGCTTTCAGTTAATTCATAGGAGAAAACGGCACTTGGGAAAAAGTTATTATAGCGTTTATTGGTAAAATCGTTTGTGATGAATTGATTCACGTCAATGTTAGAATCTTCCCAACGCAAACCGAAGAAATAGGAGAATTTGTTTAGTTTGTTTCCGTATTGTGTATAGAGTGCGTTTACTTTTTCTTTGTATTCAAAGATGTTGCTGATGCTGTCGTTTTTAATCCAAATGTTAGAACTTTCGTTAAAATCTTCTTGAGTAAAGTCGGTCAAATTTTCGTTAAAATCTCCTTTGTAACCCATTTCAAAACGTCCATTTTTACCAATTGGTAAAACGTAATCGGTTTGTAGTATGGTTCGTTTTGATGTTTGGTCGTTAAAAGTTCTTACGTCTTCAAAATTTTCATCATCAATGAATGAAAAGTCTAAATCGGCATTGTCTGAAAAGGAAGCATCAACGGTTAATTTGTGTCCGTCTTTTTTGAAATTTTTAACAAAATTAGAGGACAAGTCTATGTTTTCACTATCGTTTGTTTGTTCTAATTCACGAATTGTAGTGTATTGAAATACTTTATTGGCATCGTAAAAATCAAATTCAACATGTTCAGGACTATCTCCCGAATTTTTACGGTAAGATAATGTATTTGTCCAAGTAATCGTTTTGTCTAAATACCAGTCAAAGCCAAAGTTTCCATTATAATTGTTTCCATTACGGGAATTTTCTCTGGTTTCATAGATATAGTTTCGAGTAGTTCTGTCTTCGTTAAAGTATTCGGTATTTGTTAATGAATTCCCGGGACTTTCGCGGTAATTGAAACCTTGTGTAGTGAAAAGATTGAAATTATCAGATTTGAAATTGATGTTACCTGTAAGATTTCGATTAGTTGGATCGCCAATTGTTCCGGTTATAGTTCCGTTTAAACCTTGATTTTTACCTTTTTTCAAGATTATATTAATAATACCGCCACCACCTTCCGCATCATAACGAGCGGATGGATTTGTTACAACTTCCACTTTATCAATGGCATCTGCCGGAATCATTCGTAAGGCATCGTTAATATTGATTGCGTTTGAAGGTCTGCCGTCAATTAATATTCGAACATTTTCATTCCCTCTTAAGCTCACGGTTCCATCAACATCAACAGATACGGAAGGAACGTTGTCTAGAACATCGCTCACGGTTCCGCCTTTTACCATCATATCCTGACCCACATTGTACACGCGTTTGTCTAGTTTAATATCTACGGTGGAACGTTCGGCACGTAATTCAACTCCGTCTAATTGGGTTGCATCATCGGCTAAAGTGATAGTTCCTAAATTAGTGTTTGACTGTAAGTTACGTTGTTTAAATTCTACGGTTTTGAAAGAAATAAATTCCACTCTGATGTCATACATACCGGCATTGATTTCGATGTCAAATTCCCCTTTGTTGTTGGTGATTCCGCCTGTTACCATTTCCGGTTTTTTAGTATTCTGTAAAACAATGGTGGCATATTCTAAGGGTTGAGAAGTAGATTTGTCAATTACTTTTCCGGTAACTTTTATTTTGTTTGGTACTTGTCTTTCCTGACTGTAAAGGAGTGAAGTACTGCAAATAAAAAGGAGTGTAAATAAGGAAATTAATTTTTTCATGAATTAAATATTATGTGCCTGAATTAAGACTGCAAAATTACTTATTGGTTTATCCGAAAAATCCCAAAGATTTGTTAAATGATTGTTATGCTTTAAGCAATAAAATCAATAATTTTATGGGGTGGTCTGCCAATAATTGCTCGGGAATCATTCATTACAATTGGTCTTTCTATTAAAATAGGATTTGAAACCATGGCCTGAATGATTTCAGTATCTGACAGGTTTTTACCTTTAAATTGTTCTATCCAAACGGATTCTTTTTGCCTGACTAAATCGATAGGAGCCAGTTGAAGTTTTTGAATAATGGCTTTTAACTCTGCCTCAGTAGGGTTTTTATCAAGGTATTTAATGACTTGAAAAGGTTTTCCTGATTGTTCCAGGATGGCTAAGCCTTCTCTGGATTTGCCACATCTTGGATTGTGAATAATGGTAATCATTCTTATTTTTTTGCAAAGTAACAGCATCAAAATTCAAATTT
>JADZFW010000095.1 GCA_020854235.1 Flavobacteriaceae bacterium | reverse complement strand
TCATCAAAGCGATGATTCCTCAAGATAAAGTAATGGAATTCAAAGGTCGTGCTTTGAGCCCAGATAAACCTGTTATCCGTGGTACTGCTCAAAATCCTGACGTATTCTTCCAAGCTCGCGAAGCAGCTAATTTGTATTATGATGCCGTTCCAGGTATTGTACAAAAAGCAATGGATGAATTCTATCAACATACCGGTCGTAAATACGAATTGTTTGACTATATAGGACATCCCGAAGCCGAAAAAATGATCATTGTCATGGGTTCAGGTGAAGGACCAATCCGTGAAACCATTGAAACTTTGGTTGAAAATGGAGAAAAAATTGGAGCATTAATCATCAGATTGTATCGTCCGTTTGATATGGAATATTTTATCAAAAAAATTCCTGCATCAGTTAAAAAGATTGCCGTTTTGGACAGAACCAAAGAGTCAGGTAGCGTAGGCGAACCAGTTTATTTGGATGTTGTAACTGCATTTGTGGAAAGTGGCAAACCAATGCCTCAGATCGTTGGTGGTCGATATGGATTGTCATCCAAAGAATTTACGCCAGCCATGGTGAAAGCTGTTTATGACAACTTGGATGCTGCCAAACCTAAAAACCACTTTACTGTGGGAATAATGGACGATGTATCTCACACGAGTTTGACTTTTGGTAGTTTTAATACTAAAAAAACTACTTTCAATGCAATATTCTATGGTTTGGGTTCTGATGGTACGGTAAGTGCTAACAAAAACTCTATCAAAATCATCGGAGATACCACAGAAGGTTATGCACAAGGGTATTTCGTTTATGACTCTAATAAAGCCGGATCTCAAACAACATCTCACTTACGTTTTGGACCCGATCCGATTTATTCAACATACTTGATCAATCAAGCCAACTTTGTAGCATGTCATACTTATAATTTTATTGAAAAATATGACATCGTTACTAAAGTGAAAAAAGGTGGAACTTTCTTATTGAATTCACCTTTTACCAAAGAAGAAATTTGGGATCAATTGCCTGCCAAAGTGCAAGCTGACATCATCGAAAGAGAAGTAAAATTCTATGTGATTGATGCAACCAAAGTGGCACAAGAAGCTAAATTAGGTCGTAGAACAAATACCATTCTTCAAACGTGTTTCTTTGCTATTTCAGGTGTTCTTCCTAAAGATGAAGCCATCAAACGCATCAAAAGTGCTATTGAGAAATCATATTCTCATAAAGGTGATGCAGTAGTTCAAATGAACTTTAATGCCGTTGATAAATCTGTAGAAAACTTGTTTGAAGTAGATTACCCAAAACAAGTAACTAGCACGATTGAATTGAAACCTTTCGTAGTGGATGCAGCTACTCCTTTTGTGAAAGAAGTGTTGGCTGTAAGTATGGCCGGAAAAGGTGATGCACTTCCAGTAAGTGTATTTTTACCAGACGGAACTTTCCCAACAGGAACCAGTCAATATTCTAAACGTGATATCGCCGAGTTTATTCCGGTGTGGGACGATCAAGAATTATGTACACAATGTAATAAGTGTGCTTTAATCTGTCCTCACGCTGCTATAAGAGCCAAAGTGGTTACAGATGGTGAAACCAAAGAATTCCCTGCATCTTTACCAAGTATCGCTGCCAAAGGACGTCCATTCGTAGAAGGAGACAAGTATATATTACAAGTTTCTCCTTATGATTGTACCGGTTGTAATCTTTGCGTAGCAGTTTGTCCTGCTGAGAGTAAAGTAACTGAAGGATTCAAAGCCATCAACATGCATCCAAAAGCAGATGTGGCTGAAGTGCAAGCTGTAAACTGGAATCATTTCATCGAATTACCTGATTATGATAGAACAGAATTGAAAACTGATAACGTAAAAGGTTCTCAATTCTTACAACCTTTGTTTGAGTTCTCTGGAGCTTGTCCTGGTTGTGGTGAGACTCCTTATGTTAAATTGTTAACACAATTATATGGTGATAATATGGTTATTGCCAATGCTACAGGATGTTCATCTATCTATGGAGGTAACTTACCAACAACACCTTACACCAAAAACAAAGACGGAAGAGGACCAGCTTGGGCCAACTCCTTATTTGAAGATAATGCCGAATTTGGATTGGGTATTAAATTAGCACTTAACTCAAAACAAGCCAGAGCTGAAAAATTATTGAAAGCAATGGAACATGAAGTGGGGAAAGAATTGGTAGATGCCATTCTAACCAATGAAGAAACCGATGAAAAAGGTAAACAACAACAGTTTGCTTATATCAAGGAAGTTAATGCTAAATTGGAAAAATCAACGGATCCTATTGCAAAAGAATTACTTCAAATTTCTGATAATTTGAGCAAGAAAGTGCTTTGGATACTTGGTGGAGACGGATGGGCTTATGACATCGGTTATGGTGGATTGGATCACGTGTTGTCATCAGGAGAGAATGTCAATATATTGGTAATGGATACCGAAGTGTATTCCAATACCGGAGGTCAGTCTTCTAAAGCAACTCCGCTAGGAGCAAGTGCAAAATTTGCCGTTAATGGTAAAGCAAGTTCCAAAAAAGACATGGCACTTCAAGCCGTTGCTTATGGTAATGTTTATGTGGCACAAATAGCCATGGGAGCTAAAGATATGCAAACGGTTAAAGCGATTCAAGAAGCTGTTGAATATCCAGGTCCATCTATTATCATTGCTTATTCGCATTGTATCGAGCATGGTTATGACATGGGATTAGGTTCTGAACACCAAGAATTGGCAGTTGAAACCGGATACTGGCCATTGTTCCGTTACAATCCAGCTGGTGCAAAAGGCAAGAAATTTAAATTGGATTCTAAAGCTCCTGAAAAACCATTGGTAGAGTTCTTAGATTCAGAAGGTCGTTTTGCCCGAGTGAAAAAAGCAGATGCCAAGTTTGCCGAATTACTACAAACGCAAGCACAAGAAGAAGTGGATAGTAAATGGGAACGTTTACAATTGTTCACCGCTTTATAAATCTTAGTTTATAAATTGTTAGAAGGCCCGAATCATTTGATTCGGGTCTTTTTTTTGCTCATATTTGGTCATGTGAATTCTTTGTGTAACTTTGGTTGCATAAATCTAAAACAACTAATCATGAAAAAAAACTACACTTTTTATGGAGTATTACTTGGTATTCCATTGGTAGCACTCACTTTTATCAGTAATTCAGGAGGTAAAACAGGTGGATTTAGCGGTTCACCAGGAGATTCAAACACAAGCTGTTCACAATGCCATTCAGGCGGTAATTTTAATGCAATTGGAAATATAACTACTAATATCCCTGGGACTGGATATATCGCTGGTCAAACCTACAATGTTAGTGTTACGGTTTCTTCTTCTTCTACTAAACATGGTTTTCAAATAACTGCCGAAGATGCTACAGGTAATAAGTTGGGAAACTTTGCTGCTGGAACCGGAAGTCAGGTGGTAAATGCTAATAAAGCTGTAACGCATACCAGTGCAGGAACTTCTCAAACTACCTGGAACTTTACTTGGACCGCTCCTAGTAACGGAGCTGTACCTGTCAATTTTTATGCTGCAATTAATGCTACAAATAATAATAATCAATTTTCAGGTGATCAAGTGGTATTGGCAAGTCGTGGATATGAAGTGTTAAGTACTGAGCAATTGGAAGATGTTGCATTTCAAGTATTTCCCAATCCAAGTGATACTCAAATTTTCTTAAAAGGAAACGAGAATTTTTCTGATTTTGAGATTCAAATTGTAAATATACACGGTCAAATAGTACAAAAAACTCAATATTCCGTTGAATCCCAAAGTATTGATGTTTCAAATTTGGAATCAGGTGTATATTTTATTCATCTTTTCAATGATTCTAAGAAAGGAAATTCAAAATTTGTGAAATTGTAAACAGCACATAATCAAGTATATAAAAGTCAAAATTTAGTAATAAATTTTGACTTTTTGTATTTTATCTAAAAAATATGCTAAATAAATATATATAGTGTAATTTGATTTGAATAATCAACTTTTACTTCCTACATTTGTGGTCATATAATCAACTAAAACACAACAGATGAATGTAGGTATAGATAGTATTCACTTTGACATTCCCCAATTATATTTACCCATTGAAACATTAGCCATTCACAGAAATATTGAACCTGATAAACTTATTAAAGGTTTAGGTTTGGAACGAATGAGCTTTCCCGATGTCCATCAAGATGCAGTGGTTTTTGCTGCAAATGCCGTATTAAAACTCATTGAAAAAGAAAAATTAAATCCCAAAGAAATTCACAGAATTTACGTTGGGACCGAAAGCAGCGTAGATGGATCCAAGCCCATTGCATCTTATATTATCCAATTATTAGAACATAAACTAGGCGTTGGATTGTTTGCCAATTGCGATGTTGTTGACTTGACTTTTGCATGTATTGGAGCTGTAGATGCTTTACAAAATTCGGTTGATTTTATACGTTTGAATCCAGATAAAAAAGCCATTGTAGTAGCCACTGATGTTGCCAAATACGATTTAGGTTCCACAGGTGAATATACCCAAGGTTCGGGTGCTGTGGCTTTATTAATTACAGCTCATCCTCGAGTTTTGAATATGGGATTTGAATATGGCATTTCCACTGAAAGTGTATTTGATTTTTTTAAACCCATTCGATATATAGCTAAAAAGGACATTCTTTCCAATGATGAAAATGTTGAATGGAATGGTGTTGCTGAATCTGAAATCGGGATATACAAAGAACAACCCGTTTTTGACGGTCAATATTCCAATACTTGTTACGTAAATAGGGTAAAGGATGCTTACCAACATTATAAAAAGGTAAGCAAACAAGAAGGTCAAATTCTCTTTGAAAATTGGTTGAGTATTCAAATGCATTTGCCCTATTGTTTTCAAGGCCGACGTATGTTTGTCGAAGTTTTTGCCATGGAAAAACCCGATTTATTAGCCCAACAAATGGGAGAGAAGATATCTGAAAAACTTAAAGCTTTGGCCAAATCACCAGAATACCGTCAACTTGTTGATGAAAAATTAACACCTTCTGAAATTGCTTCCGGAAAAGTTGGAAATATTTATACGGGTTCTATATTTATGGGATTATTGTCAACATTATCATACCATGCTGAAAAAAAATCGGATATCATAGATCAAAAAATTGGTTTCTTTGCTTACGGTAGCGGATCCAAATCCAAAGTCTTTGAAGCTACAGTTGCAGCAGATTGGCATAAAGTAATAGAAGATTTGGAATTATTCAAACATTTGGAGCAAACGCATGCATTGGATTTTGAAACTTATGAAAAACTTCATAAAAAAGAATTGAAAGTTTCTGTAATTCAACCTAATCATGAATTTGCAAAGGATTATATTGAAAAAGATAATCCGGTATTGTTGGGTGCTAGATATTATAAATATTTTGGGGAGTAAATAAGTAATGTAATAACCTATTTCAGACAATCTTTAAGTATAATTTAACGCTTAGATAACATACTAATATTATCATATTTTGGTTTGTAATATACCTTTGTGTTTATTAATGAACAAGCATATGATTACCCCAAAAATAGAATTGTCAGAAGTGAAAACTAAAGCAG
>JADZFW010000094.1 GCA_020854235.1 Flavobacteriaceae bacterium | reverse complement strand
CGATTCATATCTAAAAATTAGAAATTAGAAATTAGAAATTAGAAAGAGAAAAGTTAAAAATATATCTCATTTCTATAATTACATTATTTAAAAATTGATTTTACATTATATCGTTTTGTACAATCACAAACATCTTATATACTTTTTACAGGTTCTAATCAAAAAAAATTAACTAGACAGATTTGCAAGTTTATCAATCTCCTTTTTTTTCTTTTTACCATTTCGATAGTCTTCAAAGAAGAAAGCATTTTCTTTAATCAACCTATTGATAGAACTCACCACGTCAAAGAAATGCGTGAGTTGTTCTGCCGAAACATTCTCTCGAATGACTTCATTAAATCGGATGACCACTTTTCGGGCAAAGGCTCTTTCTTCCATCCCGAGTTGAGTCAATTTAATAATAACACTACGCCCATCCTGTGGATTGGGTTCGCGGTAAATGGCACCTTTATCTTCCATACTTTTGAGGATACGCGACAAACTGGTAGCTTCCATCCCTATTTGAGGACCAATCGAGGTAGAAGGCGTACCTTCCTCCATATCTATATTGAGTAAAACAAATGCCATAGCCATGGTACTGTCATATTTAGCAGCTTGGTCGTTGTACATTTTGGCAATGGCTTGCCAAGTAGCACGAAGATGATGGTCTATGGATTGGTCTTTGGTCAATTGGATTTTAGAAATTAGAAATTAGAATTTGGGATTTGGTTATAGGGCTATTGGAATTTGTATATTGGTAATTTAGTAATACTAAAACGATTTCGTTTGGTTTACAAATATATAAATTTTATTATGCGCGCATAGTATTTTTGCATTATTTTTCTATTTCTTAACATAGTTTAATAAAAACAAATGCATTTTGAAATAATTATTAATAAATGTGCAATAAAAAAGCCACAACATTACATTGTGGCTAAAAAGACAACTAAACGTTTTATGGTTATTTAGAAAGGTTTAATAGTTATAGAGAAACCCTTAATATTTACTAAGGAAGGTTTAATAGTTTTTAAATTTGCTTTAATAGTAACTAAATTTGGTTTAATACTTACTTAGTTTGGTTTAATACTTACTTAATTTGGTTTAATACTTACTTAGTTTGATTTAATAGCTATAAAGAAACGTTTAATAGTTACTAAGTATGGTTTAATACTTACTTAGTTTGGTTTAATACTTACTTAATTTGGTTTAATACTTACTAAATATGGTTTAATGCGTACTTAATTTGGTTTAATACTTACTTAGTTTGGTTTAATAGTTATAAAGAAAGGTTTAAAAATATCAATGAATCGTTAAATAGAATAAGGCTTCCAGCCTTTAAAGGCTGGAAGCCTTATTCTATTATGTCACTTTTTTTACTGTAAACTATTACCAGCATTTTTCTCATTCCGGAATTCCTCTCTCAGTGCTTTAATTTTTTTAAACAACTTATTGCGATTGGGCAAATTAATTGGATAAATAAATTGTTCATTTTCGTCAAGAACAATATCTATTTCTCCATTCATTAGGAGTACTTTCATGTTATAATTTATACTTTTAAGTTTATTAAAATTAAAATTATGGGTATAAATCGAACTTCCTTTTAAAATCCATAAGGTAATGATATCATATTCTCTTGTTATTTCAAACAATCTATTCGTTTTAATATTTTTAGTTAATGAAAAAATCAAAGGAATAAAAATCATGAAAAAATTTGTCTCGATGAAATCAAACACTAAATACGTTAATGCAAATACCAAAAAAATAAATATGCCTATCCCTTGTTCAATCTCGCTTATTTTTTGAGACAATTTAAAATTATCAAAAATACTATCTTCAATTTTAGATGGTTCTGATTCTAAAAGATTACTCTGAATGTGGTTTGTGAGTATAATTTTTTTAATAATGGTTTGAGATTTTAAATGCTTTTCACTATTTGATTTGAAAATGATAATTGAAAGAAAACTTTGAGAATGATGGAAGTTTATTAATATATCACCTAAGGAAAAACCTGTCTTATTGGAGTAATATATATGTTTAATCGATTGAATATCAAACTCTCTTTTTTTAATCCTAAAAAAATAAGATGATTCCGTTACAATAAGTTTATTCTCATTTAGTTCTATATCAATTACAAATCGAAAAGTAAAAAACTTAAATAAGTAAAAAACTAGAAGTAAAAATGAAAAAAAAATAGAAATTAAATTATTGTCATTTTTAATCCAAATTAATGCTAGAAAAGCAATCAATAAGATGCCAAATTTCAATGCAGCTTCAAATGAAATAATCATTTTCTTTATCAAATGGTAATCTTTAGCCATAGTTTATCACATTATTTTAACTCATAATATTTTTACAACCAAATTTGAATGATTAAAATCAAACTAGCTTGAGCAATAAGTTTCAAAATATTAAAGTTTGCTATTGAAGTTCAAATATAGGAAATGAATCCTAAAAATAGATGTATTTTTAATCGTTTGTTTGAATAAGGCTTCCAGCCTTTAAAGGCTGGAAGCCTTATTGATATTCAAGTCACTATCCCACGAGAATATCTCTCAACAACGTCTCAACTTCCTGTTGCTGTTGCGCATATTTCAATTGCATTTCAGAACCTTCACCCATTCGCTTGTAGTAATCCAATCCCTTTTGAGCAAATTGCTTACGAAGAAAATTGGGCGCATCGGGAACTAAAGGGAATTGATGATGAAAAAGCATCTCGTAATACGCTTGCCATTCGCGTTCGTTTTTGTCCAAAATGGTATTTTCAGCTCCTTTTTGACCAACATGAACCATTTCATGTGCCAAAAGATTTACCACCAGTAGTAATGGAAACTCAAAGGTGTTTTCGGGAATTTTGATGATTTGAGGTGCTCCTAAATGACCAACTGTAGTCATTAAAAAGAACTGTAGTGTTGCCTTTTCTCCGTATTCATAACCTTCTAAATTGGGGTGATGGATTTCAAATTGTTCTGCAATAAACGCAACAGCTAGCAACGTTTCTCCTAATTCGTGGTAATGTTGTACAATTTGTTCTATTTCGGCTAAGGTTTGCATGTTGTAAAGATGTAGCATTTTTAAGTTTTACGCAAATCCAATTAAAAATCAATCTTATAATTTGACAAAATTGTTGTATTTTTCCTACCTTGCACGACTATTTCACCGATGCATTTTGACAAATTTGTAACGTAATAATTCTGTTCAATTATGAGTTCATCCTCGAGATTTGACTATAAACTCAAGTATTTTTTTGAAAAAAACGGATTCAATGTACTATCCCGTTTGGCAGACCGTTTGGGTATGCGTGCTTCCAATGTGCGATTGTTTTTCATTTACATCACCTTTGTAACGGCAGGATTGTCTTTTGGAGTTTATTTGACTTTGCATTTTTTATTGAAATTGAAAGACATGATTTATACCAAAAGGAGTTCTGTATTTGATTTGTAAATTTGAGTCGAGAATTCAGAAGATAAGATTTGAAGTAGTATTTCAAAACCTAGAAAAAGTAAAACAATCCTAGTTTAGATGAAAATCCCAAGTTTGAATATTTTCCAAAATAAACTGCACCTAGCTTTGCTATTGATGGGAATGGTACTGACTTTCGGAATTGTTGGATTTAAAATTATTTCACCTGAATATACTTGGATTGAAGCCCTATTCATGACTGTCATAACCGTTTCAACGGTAGGTTTTAGCGAGGTACATCCTTCGGATGAAATGGGCAAACTTTTCACCGTATTCTTGATTATCATGAGTATCAGTATCTATGCTTATGTGGTATCGGTGGTGTCGGAATACATTGCACATGGTCGATTTTTTGAACAACGTAAAAAAAAGAAAATGCAACAAAAAATTATTCATCTCGAGCAGCATATCATTGTATGCGGGTATGGTCGCAATGGCCGTCAAGCTGTGGATCGGTTAAAATCTTATGAAAAAAATTGTGTAGTGATTGAGATGAACGACAAAATCATCGAAGAATTGGAATCCAATGGTATTATTTGTCTAAAAGGAGATGCTACAGATGACAAGGTTTTAATGCAAGCCAATATTTTAAACGCCAGTCATTTGATTACAGCTATGCCTTCGGATGCCGATAATTTGTTTGTCGTTTTATCGGCGCGTCAATTGAATCCCAAACTCAAAATCATCAGTCGGGCCGGGAAAGAAACTTCCATTGGCAAACTCAAATTGGCAGGTGCCGATAACATCATCATGCCTGATAAAATTGGGGGAAGCCACATGGCCTCATTGATTGTTACTCCCGATTTGATGGAATTTGTAGAAAGATTGAGTATTGAGGGCAAACACAGCACCAATTTGGAAGAAGTTGCCGTCAATGATTTACCCAAAGAGTTTATCACCAAAACATTATTGGATTTAGATGTTAGAAAAAAAACAGGCTGCTTGGTTATAGGGTTCAAAAATACCCAAAACGAATACATCATCAATCCCGATGTACATACGATTTTGGAGCCCAATACCTTCATCATCGTATTGGGTAAACCTGAACAGATTCTAAAATTGCATGAAGTATTTTAAGAAAATGGTTAATTGGAAGATCAAGTAGATTTAAGTTTAAAAGTTAGTTCTTGGGAACTGGGTTATTTATATGAAGAAAATAGTTGTAATAGGAAGTAATGGTTTGCTGGGTCAAACCTTGGTACAAAAAATATCAAAACGTTCCGAGTACCAATTGTATGCCATGGCATCGGGAGAAAATCGCGAAACTTCGGTGACTGATTTGCGATACTTCAGCATTGATTTGACTGATTTGAAGTTTATCAAAATGCAGTTAAATTTGATTGAACCAGATTTTGTAATCAATGCATTGGCTATGACCAATGTAGATAGTTGTGAATTACAACAAGACGATTGCAAACGTATCAACACTGATTTTGTAGCAGAATTAGCAGCTGTGTGTCGCGAATTAAAAGCTCATCTCATCCACATTTCCACCGATTTTATTTTTGATGGCAAAGAAGGTTTTTACAGTGAAGAAGACGAAGCTCAACCTGTTAATTACTACGGTTGGAGTAAGTTGTGGGCCGAAGAAGCCGTTATAAACTCGGGTGTTGTGTACAGTATTTTGCGCACCATTGTGGTTTATGGAAAAGTAGCAGGAATGAAGAAAAACAATATTGTATTGTGGATTAAAGAATCATTAGAAAGAGGACAAAGTATCAATTTGGTGGATGATCAATTCAGAATGCCTACCTATGTGGGGAGTTTGGCAGATGCCTGTATCCTATGTATTGAAAAGGAAACGGTAGGTATATATAATATCAGTGGCAAGGATTTAATGTCTATTTACGATATGGGATTGGAAATAGCCGATTACTTTGGCTTGGATGCTTCGCTTTTGCAAACCGTTCCAACCTCATCATTGACCCAACCAGCCAAAAGGCCACCCAAAACCGGATTTATACTTGATAAAGCTATAGATAAAATGGGCTTTCAACCGATGAGTTTGAGAGATGGTTTGGATGAGATGATGCAAAGTTTTTAATGAATTTTAAGAAATACGCTATTTTGATTGAGGTTTTCTACAAATTTTAAATGTAATGCTCAGATTTGTAGTATTATTTTTGCCCAACTGCCAAAAAAATTGAATATTGCACGTTTAAATTTTGAAACCAAACCATAATGAAACGATTTTTTGCCATTGTAGTAGTATTGCTATCTCAATTTAGTTTGTTTGCTCAAGAGGAACTGTCCTCTGCAGAAAAAGTTGACAGTGTATTTCGCAGTTTTACGGGTTGGTTCGTCAAAGCTATATTTTTTGAAATACCTTTTACAGATACTATAAGAGTACCATGGGTTTTATTTGTATTGATCGGTGGTGCTATCTATTTTACATTTACTTTTAAGTTTGTTCAATTTAGATTGTTTGGGACAGCTATTAAAACCGTTCAAGGTAAATACGATGAAATTGATCATCACGGAGCGCACAAAACTGTAGGTGATGACGTTCAAAATGACGATATTCCCGATACGATTAAAGTAGAAGGACATCATGGTGAAGTATCACATTTTCAAGCATTATCGGCTGCTTTATCGGGAACCGTTGGTTTAGGAAACATTGCCGGAGTTGCCGTTGCCCTATCTATCGGAGGACCAGGTGCTACTTTTTGGATGATTGTAGCCGGATTACTTGGGATGGCATCCAAATTTGCTGAATGTACATTGGGCGTATGCTACCGAGACATTGATGAAAACGGAGTCGTTTATGGAGGTCCTATGTACTATTTGACAAAAGGTTTAAAAGAAAAGGGCATGAAAGACTTTGGAAAAGTATTGGCAGTCATTTTTGCAGTTTTGGTAATCGGTGGCTCTTTTGGTGGTGGCAATATGTTTCAAGCAAATCAGGCTTCGGCACAGTTGATTGAATTGTTTGGAATGACTAATCCAAATGCCGGTATATATATTGGTTTGGTAATGGCTGCATTAACAGCTTTAGTAATCATAGGTGGCATTAAAAGAATTGCATCAGTAACCGACAAATTGGTACCATTTATGGCGGTTTTATATGTAGGAGCCGCATTAGTAATAATCTTTATGAATTTCAAATTAATTCCAGAAGCTGTTAGTTTGATATTTACTGAAGCCTTTACCGGAACAGCCATTGCCGGTGGGTTTATTGGAGCCTTAATACAAGGGTTTAAAAGAGGTACTTTTTCGAATGAGGCTGGTGTTGGTTCGGCTGCCATAGCACACTCTGCAGTTCGAACGCGTTATCCAGCAAGTGAAGGTGTAGTAGCTTTATTGGAACCTTTTATTGACACAGTAGTTATTTGTACTATGACTGCCGTTGTTTTGGTCATAACCAATTTGCATTTAGGGTATTTTGAATATGGAGTAAAAGTGAGCGAAGGTGTCGAACTTACTGCTAAAGCTTTTGAATCACAAATTCCACATTCTTCAATTGTTTTGACAATAGCTGTATTTTTATTTGCTTTTTCAACTATGATTTCTTGGTCGTATTACGGATTACAAGGTTTCAAATTTTTATTTGGTAAAAGCAAAGTTGTTGATATTACCTACAAATTATTATTTTTAATTTTTGTAGTAATAGGCGCTGCTATTTCGTTGGGTTCAGTAATTGATTTTTCAGATGCAATGATTTTTGGAATGGTTGTTCCCAATATGATTGGGGTTGTGTTGTTGATTCCTACCATTAGGAAGGAATTGGCAAAATATCTCAAAGCTATTTCGGCTGTAAAAAAATAAATTAAAGTCAATTGACTTTGAAAAAAATTGAAATATTTGAAAATCAATTTATAAACATATTTGATGTTTATTAAATTGGTTTTAAGATGTATTTTGAAAATCTAGTTTTATATTTGGTAAAATTAGTGTCTACTTCAATGTTAGATTGAAGTAAGATATTGCTATTGTTAAATTTAAAAGTTTTTTTAAAAATGAAGCTATTGAAAAATTTGTATGCCTTTTCGGCAAAGGAAAGACGTGGTTTATTGGTATTGTTTGGTTTAATTCTAAGCCTACAAGCCTTGTTATTCGGAATGAATTATTGGCATCCAAAATCGGTTGGTATTTCTATCGATACTCCCGAAATTAGGGCTTATCAAGCAGTAATTGATTCACTGAAGCAGCTTAAAATTGCAAACTCCAAACCCAAATTTTATCCTTTTAATCCCAATTTCATTACCGACTACAAAGCTTATACTTTGGGCATGAGTACTGAAGCATTTGATCGATTGCAAGCTTTCCGCAAACAAGACTTATATGTTAACTCAGCTCAAGAATTTCAGAAGGTTACCGGAATTAGTGACAGTTTGCTTGGTGAAATTCAACCTTATTTCAAATTTCCAGATTGGGTGAAAAATCAAAAGAAATATGCAACACAGGTGTTTTCTGAAAAAACATTTACATCAAATCTCAAACAAAATCCCAATCAAAATTCCAAAGTAAAATCAGATTTGAATACAGCTACCCATGAACAATTAGTAGCCATATACGGCATTGGGGAAAAGCTAGCCGACCTCATTATTGGATACAGGACAAAATTGCAAGGATTTTCTGTGGATGCACAATTATATGAAGTCTACTATCTAGATCGGGAAATAGCCGACAAGGTTTTACAGCAATTCACGGTGTTGAGTAAGCCGCAAATCATTCCTATCAATGTAAACACAGCTACATTTAAAGAAGTTTTACACAGTTCACCCTATATGACTTACGAGATTACCAAAGGCATCTTTAATTACAAAAATGCAGCAGGAAAAATTCAATCCTTGGAAGTTCTAAAAAAAATAGAAGGTTTTCCATTGGATAAATTTGACAGAATTAGTTTATATTTGAAGGCAGAATAAATTGCTTAAAAATAGAAAAGTAGAATAATTATCCGATTTTATCATACAAATAATTTTTCAATCCTTTTTTCAATTAATCTCAATTTATAAACGTTTAAATTGATTTTTCATAATAATGCTTGCATTAAACGGATTGGAGACTTGCCTTATTTGTGAATTTTTTTCAAAATGAATATAGATATTTCCGAAACTCAGGCCTTGATTATACAATCAATTCGAGATTTTGCCGAAAAGAAAATCAGACCTCACATCATGGAATGGGATGAAGCTCAATTTTTCCCAATAGATTTATTTCGGGAAATGGGAGAGATGGGTTGGATGGGTGTTTTAATTCCCGAACAATATGGAGGAAGCGGGCTCAATTACCACGATTACATCAGAATCATTGAAGAAATTGGCAAAGTTGATGGATCTATAGGATTATCGGTTGCGGCTCACAATTCGCTTTGTACCAATCATATTTATTTGTTTGGAAACGAAGAGCAACGTCAAAAGTACTTACCCAAATTGGCTAGTGGTACTTGGATTGGCGCTTGGGGTTTGACTGAACACAACACCGGATCGGATGCAGGAGGCATGTCAACCACAGCAATACAGGATGGGGATTATTTTGTGTTAAATGGAGCCAAGAATTTCATTACCCACGGTATTTCCGCACAAGTAGCGGTTGTTCTAGCCAGAACCGGAGAAAAAGGAGATAAGCGCAATGCAACTGCCTTTATTGTAGAAAGAGGTACTCCGGGATTTAATGCGGGTAAAAAGGAAAACAAATTGGGCATGCGAGCCAGTGAAACAGCCGAAATGATTTTTGACAATTGCCGAATTCACAAAAATCAAATCTTAGGAAAAGTTGGAGATGGATTTGTACAATCTTTAAAAGTTTTAGATGGCGGTCGTATTTCTATCGGAGCTTTGGCATTGGGAATTTCTAAAGGCGCCTTTGAAGCTTCTTTAAAATATGCACAAGAACGGGTTCAGTTTGGTAAAAAGATTGTGCATTTTCAAGCCATCGGATTTAAATTGGCAGATATGGCAACTGAGATTGAAGCTTCCGAACTTCTGTTACACAAAGCAGCACATGATTATCATCAAGGAAAACGCATCACCAAAATCGGAGCCATGGCCAAGATGTATGCTTCAGAAGTTGGCGTCAAAGTATCTACTGAAGCTGTTCAAATACACGGTGGATATGGTTATACCAAAGATTTTCCGGTCGAAAAATTTTATAGAGATTCCAAATTGAATACCATTGGTGAAGGCACTACTGAAATTCAAAAATTGGTGATTTCTAGACAATTGGTGGATGGGAAATAGAAATTAGAAATTAGAATTAACAGTACTTTATAAACATTTAACTTTAAACTTTACAAACTCTACAGCATGGATTTTAACTTAACCGAAGAACAATTAATGATTCAACAAGCAGCTCGTGATTTTGCAAATGCCGAGCTTTTACCTGGCGTCATTGAACGCGATGAAAAGGAACAATTTCCACATGAACAGATTAAAAAGATGGGCGAACTCGGATTCCTTGGGATGATGGTGGATCCCAAATATGGTGGTGGTGGTATGGATACCATTTCCTATGTATTGGCTATGGAAGAAATTTCCAAAGTGGATGCATCGGCATCTGTGGTGATGTCGGTCAATAACTCACTAGTTTGTTGGGGATTGGAAAAATATGGAAATGAAGAACAAAAACAAAAATATTTAACTGTATTGGCTACTGGTGAGAAATTGGGTGCATTTTGTTTGAGTGAACCAGAAGCCGGAAGTGATGCTACCAGTCAACGTACTACTGCATTTGACAAAGGAGATTATTACTTGCTCAACGGTACCAAAAACTGGATTACTAATGGTGGAAATGCTGATATTTATTTAGTCATTGCCCAAACATATCCCGAAAAAGGACATCACGGAATCAATGCATTTATTGTTGAAAAAGGTATGCCCGGATTTGACATTGGACCCAAAGAACACAAAATGGGAATCAGAGGTTCGGATACACATTCACTCATGTTTAACGATGTCAAAGTACCCAAAGAAAACCGAATTGGTGAAGATGGTTTTGGATTTAAGTTTGCTATGAAAACATTGGCTGGAGGACGCATTGGTATTGCCTCTCAAGCATTGGGAATAGCTTCCGGAGCTTATGAAAGAGCTTTGCAATACTCCAAAGAACGCAAAGCTTTTGGAAAATTAATCTCTCAACATCAAGCCATTGCGTTTAAATTGGCCGATATGAAAACCAATATCGATGCGGCAAGACATTTGATCATGAAAGCCGCTTGGGATAAAGACATGCATCAGGATTACAATTTATCGGGTGCTATGGCAAAATATTTTGCTGCCGAAATGGCAATGAAAGTGACAACAGAAGCCGTTCAAGTACATGGTGGATATGGATATGTCAAAGAATATCACGTAGAACGCATGATGCGAGATGCCAAAATCACTCAAATTTATGAAGGCACATCTGAAATCCAACAAATCGTGATTTCTCGTACCATCTTAGCTGATTAAAATATTTTACTTTTTAAAAACCGAACTTCGCACTCCAAATTACTCGGGATGCGAAGTTTTTTTTGCTTAGGGGGAGCAAGGCTGTAGAAACTTTAACTCTTTCAGAGTAACTATATTATTTTATTGGATTTGCAAATTCTTCACAAACATTGGAAAAATAGCAAAATTCACTGATTTTCCAATTGGCATAACTGCCAGTACCATTAAAAGCAGCTTGAGAATTATCCACTTGGATACAAGTGAGCTTGAAATTTTTCTCAACATCAAATATTTCAATCTGTGAATTGTATGAATTTCTGATATTTACAGACTCCAAATTATTGTTATAAGCCCATACTTTCTTCAAGCCGGTATTGGTTCCCAAATTGAGCAAAGACAAGTGATTATCGGGAATATAAAGATCTTCCAATAACCTGAGGCGTGACACATCTATATTTTTAAGTTGGTTGGAAGCTGCAAATACTTCTTTGAGATACGTATTGTTACTCAAATTTAATTCTTCAATCAGATTATTATTGACATTAAGACTTTCCAAAGCAAAAAGTGGATTAGTATCAATTTTACTTATGAGATTGTGATTTGCAATTAATTTTTTCAATTCTGAAAGATTGGAAACATCTAGGTTGCTTATGACATTGTGATTGAGTATTAAAGTTTTCAATCGCAAAGCTTGTGACAAATCAACTGATTGAACGAAGTTGTTATTGATAATTAGTTCGGATAAATTGGGATTATTGAGTTGGATGTTGTTGATTTTGTTATAACTACAATCGAGTTTGGTCAAATGATAACAAGATGAAACATCCAACTGAATCAAGTCATTTTGAAAACATTTGAAAACTTCCAAATGATTCAAATCTATCCAAGAAATGGTTTTGATGAAATTGGAGCTGCAATCAAATGTATGCAATACCGGATGTGTTTTTAATACCATTTCATTGAGCTTATTATCTGAAATGTTGACACTTTCAAGATTGGTTAAACTTTCAATGCTTATTTTATGAATCAAATTTCGGGATAAAATCAATTGATTTAATTTTGGATTGCTATTCAAATTGATTTCACTGATTTTATTTCTATGTGCATTAAGGATTTTCAATTCACCTAAATTCTGTACATTTAAATAATCAATTTGATTGTTTTGACAATACAATTCTTGAAGTTTGGCATTGCGAGAAAGATCCAAATAAGATAATTGATTGTTGTTACAATAAAGGACTTCCAAATTGACAAATGCTTCAATACCTTGTAAATCTTGAATGTTGGAATTGGAAATATTGAGTGTAGTAATATCTTTTACCGCATCGGTAATGAATTTTTGATTGCTTAAACCATCATCAAATCCCAAATTTGATAGCATTTTTTCAAAATTATCATCAGGTACATACGTAGTACATTGCATGGTAAATTGAGCTTGGTTGTCTTTGAGCCAAACACCTGATTCAGCTTGTTTTAAATCATCTACTTCAATACACCATAAATTGGGATTTTTAGTTGAATTCAAAACCGTTAATTTGAAATTATTTCCATTTTTCAAACTCAGAGATTGCAATTGATTATCACTGCAAATCAATTTATCGAGATTGGGATTGGCAGTTAAATCCAAACTGATGAGTTGGTTCATATCACAACACAACTTTTCAAGACGTACTGCGTTTGTTAAATTGAGTTGGGTTAAATTATTCTTTGTGAGGTTTAAATACTGTATAGCTGCTAGATTAGCCTCAACACTTTTCAAATGATTGTTACTAGCACAAACTTTGGAAAGAATCTTATTCTTAGACAAGTCGAGTTGGCTCAATTGATTGTCACTACAACTCAAAAATTCCAAATAAGGATTGTTTTGTAAATTTAAATTGTGAATATTGTTATTGTGACAAACTAATTTTTTAAGATGTAACAAATTACTGACATCCAATTTATCTAGTTTATTATCAGAAATATCCAGAAATTCGAGTTGGGTAAAAGCCTCAAGTCCAGTTAAGTCGTAAATTCCTTTATTGGCCAACAGAAGTTCTTTAATTTCTAATATATTGACTGGATCAATCAGTCCATTGACGTGTTTATCGGCATCAATACCGAGTTCAATCAATGCTCTTTCAAACTTGGGATCGGGTACTGATATCATCCCGCCATTATCGGCAAAAGAAATACTGGTACACAATAATGTGATTGAAAAAAGCAATTCTCTAAGATGGTAAGCAGCGTTTTTAAAAAGGCCGTTTACATTACTGCAGTGGGTTTGATTCTTGCACATAATCCTTTAGTTTAAAATGATTATTTCAAATTAAAGGAGCAAATAAGTTGATAGTCTTTTTATAGTAAGTAGCAAAAAACTATAAACCGGCTACTGCATTAAATAGGTGTGGAAAATAACAAGTTTATAACTCATTAAAAACCACTGCAATATACGAAATATTCAGCCCATTGATTTGCTAAAGAATGTCTATATTTTTCATAAATTACAAAAAATGAAAATATTTTTTTCAAAAAAAACAATTTTTTAAAAAAGTAGAATATTTTAAAATCTAGCTTTATTTTTTGGAAGTTGCCAAATTCTCGCAATTTTGTGCATAAAAACCCGATTCACTTATTTTCCAATTGGCGTAATTACCTTGTTTGTGGTTGGCTGCGTCCACTTGATCTACTTGAATACAAGTTAGATTGAAATTTTTCTCAATGTCCATAATTTCGATAATTGCATTTTTACCATTCTTCAAATTTAAACTCATGAGATCATTGTTGTAAGCCCATAATTTTTTCAACGAAGTATTGGTGTTTAAAGCTAAAGTTGAAATTTTATTATCGGGAATGTAGATACTTTCTAGTAGCGTCAAACCATTTAGTTCCAAAATATTCATTTGATTGGATGCCGCAAATAAATCCTTCAATCGCTTGCTTTGTGTTAAATCGAGTTTGGAAAGCTGATTGTTATTGACATTCAAATACTCTAGTGAAGAAGCGGTTTGGGTATTCAAAACACTAATCAAATTGTCATTGCAAATTAATTTTTTAAGTTCAGACATGTGGTTAATATCCAATGCAAGCAAAACATTGTGATTGATAACTAGCGTTTGAAGTCTCAGCGTTTGGGACAAATTTATTTCATTGAGCAAGTTGTTATGCGCCCATAATTCTGTCATATTCGGATTATTCAACTGTAAAGAGTTGATTTTATTATAACTACAATCCAATGACTTTAATTGATACAATCGAGAAACATCCAATATTTCCAAATCATTATTGGAACATTTGATATTTTGAAGATTTTCGAGTTTGCCAAATTCAAAACTATTGATGAAATTGGAACTACAATCAACTTGTATGAGTAAGGGATGATAATCCAATTGCAGTTGACTCAATTTATTTTCCGATAGATTTAATTGTTCCAGATATGCATGTTGACTTACAGAAATTTCACCAATCAAATTTTTGGACACATTGAGATGCGTCAATTGTTTATTGGAATTGACATCCAAAAAAGTAAGTTTATTCTTTTGAGCATTGATAATCTTTAAATCGGTTAAACCGTTGATATTCAAGTTGGTCAAGTAATTATTTTGACAATGCAATTCCTTTAGTTTGAGGTTTTTGCTCAAATCCAACTTGGTTAAATTATTATTGTTACAAATCAACACTTCCAAATTTTCAAATGCACTAATTCCTTGTAAATCGGATATTTTCAAATTGGACACATCCAAAGAGGTTACATTTTTAACTAAGTCAAATATGATTCTTGAATTGGGTTCACCAACATCCATTCCCGAAGCTATCAAAAACTTCTCAAAATTGAGATCGGGAATATGAGCAGTACATCTGAAAGTATATTGAGCCGTTGCATCTTTTGCCCATGAATAATTTCCTGCATTTTCCATATCATCAACTTCAATACAAGTGAGATCAGGGTTAAGCGTGGCATTTAAAACACTGATATTAGGATTATTTCCATTTTTCAAACACAAAGTTTGAAGGTTGTTGTCATTGCAAACCAATTTGTCCAATTTGGGATTTTGAGATAAATCTAAACAAACCAAATAATTATCACTGCAAATCAACTTTTCCAATTCTGTAGCATGCGTCACATCCAACTCGAATAAAAAATTGCGACTGATGTTGAGATATTCAAGCGATTGATGAGGATTTCGAAAAACTTTTAATTTATTGTTGGTGCAAGATACTTTTTGAATGTGACTATTTGAAGTAAAGTCCAATTCAGTAATTAGATTATTGCTACAAGCTAAAATTTCCAACAAAGGATGAGCATCCAGATTGAGCGATCGGATGGAATTATTGTCACAATTGAGGTTTTTGAGCTTGGAAAGATTGTCAATATTGAGTTGTTGAATTTTATTAAAAGCCACATCCAACTTTTCCAATTGGACAAAAACTTCTATTCCGGTAAGATCAAATATATTGCTACTAGGAAAACTGAGTTCAGTAACCAAACTAACATCGGTAGCCACAACCAATCCATTAATTTGTCTATCGGTATCGATACCTATATCAATGAGTTTCTTTTCAAAGTTAGCATCAGGAACTTTAAAAGTTTGCGCATACAATTCCGAGCTCAAAATTGAGCTTATAAAAAACACTCCTAAAAATACAAAATGGTACTTTCGGCAATTATTTAAAACAGAACTATTCTTAATACTTTTATGTATGAATGATAACATTTTCCTTCCTATTATACTTTAATAAAAGGAGACAACAAGAATATTTAGGAACTGCAATGTTACGAATTTTCTATTTCAGTACGGTACAAATTCAAATTATTTTTCTCTAAATCACTCAATTTAGGATAATTAAAGTTAAAAGATTGTAATTTTTGGATGATGGCACGTGCTACCAAATACCTTGCGGTATCTTTATGATCGGCTGGAATGACGTACCAAGGTGCCGTATCCGTAGAGGTTTTTTTCAATAAATCTTCATATGCTTTCATATAATCGTCCCATCTTTTTCTTTCTTTTAAGTCGCCGGCTGAAAACTTCCAATTTTTTTCCGGTTTATCCAATCTACGCAACAATCGGTTTTTTTGTTCATCTTTTGACAAATGCAAAAAGAATTTGAGTACAATCGTACCATTTTGAACCAAATGCTTCTCAAAAGCATTGATTTGATCCATTCTATCGTGGTAAAAGGCATCTGTGATTTTTTCGACACTTTCAAAATTTGGAATACTTTCGGCTAAAATGTATTCAGGATGAACCCTAGTCACCAACACATTTTCATAATGCGTTCGATTGAATATGGCAATTTTTCCTCTTTCAGGTAATTTGGTATAATGTCTCCAAAGATAATCATGTGCCAACTCTTCGGTATTGGGCGTTTTAAAACTAAATACATTGACTCCGTTGACATTGACGCTTTTAAAAACTTCGCGGACCAAACTATCTTTGCCGCTGGTATCCATGCCTTGCAAACATATCAATATACTGTAACGATCATCGGCATACATGACATCTTGCAATTGAGCCAATTCCTTGGACAAGTTTTCCAATTCTTCTTTGGCATCCTTAATTTTTTCAAAAGATTCAAAATCAGAAAATTTACATGATTTTTGAAATAAATATTTCTCGGTATTCATATGAAATATAATTTTTAAAACTTATTATAAAACCCTATTCACATTAAGCGAAGTCAGCAATCATTAATCAATTATCGATTATTTTGAAGCAAACATCTTTACATCTTTTTCATTTACGACTTTATCTCCCAAAATAATCAGACGTTCCACAACATTGCGTAACTCACGAATGTTTCCGGTCCAATCGTATTCCTGTAGCAAAGCAACAGCTTTCTCATCAAATAATTTAACAGTCGAACCTTGTTCCTCGGCAATTTTTTCTGCAAAAAACGTAATTAAAAGTGGTATATCATCTCTACGTTCATTGAGTGCTGGAACTTTGATCAGAATTACCGCCAAACGATGGTATAAATCCTCTCTGAAACGACCTTCTTCAATTTCTTTCAACAAGTTTTTATTGGTTGCTGCTACAACTCTCACATTGACTTTGATATCTTTTTCATCACCCACACGAGTTACTTTACTTTCTTGTAATGCCCGCAAAACTTTGGCTTGAGCCGACAAACTCATATCCCCTACTTCATCCAAAAAAATGGTTCCGCCATTGGCTGCTTCAAATTTTCCGGCTTTGTCGGAAACGGCACCTGTAAACGAACCTTTTTTGTGTCCAAACAATTCGCTTTCTATAAGTTCGGATGGAATTGCAGCACAATTGACTTCGATCATCGGACCTTTGGCGCGTTCACTTTTTTCATGTAACCAATGCGCAACCAATTCTTTTCCGGTACCATTTGGACCCGTAATCAATACCCGAGCATCGGTTGCGGCAACTTTTTCAATTATTTCCTTAATACTTTGGATAGAAGGACTTTCTCCTACCATTTCATAATTTTTACTGATTTGTTTTTTGAGTTTCTTATTTTCAACAACCAATTCCTTAACATCCAAAGCATTTCTTACCGCATTGAGTAAACGATTTAAATCGGGTGGTTTGGAAATATAATCAAATGCACCCAACTTCATAGTTTGCACTGCAGTATCCAAATCGCCATGACCGGATATCATCAAGAAAGGTAATTCGGGTTTTAGTTTTTTGGCATGTTGCAACACTTCTACACCATCCATTTTCGGCATTTTGATGTCACACAATACGAGATCCAACTCGTTTTCCTTGATCATTTCAATACCCTGAATGCCGTCTTCAGCTTCGATGACTTCGTATGCTTTGTTTTCCTCGGAAATGATTTTTACCAATACCCTGCGAATGGCAGCTTCGTCTTCTATGATTAAGATTTTACTCATGTTTTTTTGGAAATAAGTGAAAATAGAATTGCGTTGTCTAATATGCTTTTGATATTAGCTTTTTAACTAAAACTAATCTACAATTATATTTTTAGTTTTGGGATATTCAACACTGTATTTTAGTTCAAACTCTTTTTTGGAAAGTGCCGGAATTTCAACTTCCCATTTTATTTCTCCATTCTCAGTATTTTGTTTGCCGTTGGTTGTGTTTAGCACCTCGACTTTAATATCTTCCATATTTGAAATAGGAACTTGATCCAATATAGTGATGACTATTGGTTTGTTTTTATTATTTTTAACCGTGGTTTTCCAAGTCAACGTTTCTTCCTTTTTACTTCCTAAAAATTGTTTAGTAGTAAATTCTTTCATCTTTTCGCGTTGTACACTCACTTTTTTATCTCTACCTAATGAAATTTGTAAGGTATCGGTAACAAATCTAATGTCTAATAAGGTTTTACCTACATAGGCATCGTCAAAGAAAACTTGGGCTTCACCTGCAAGCAAATTATACTGTTCCCATTTGGTAATATTTGCTTTTAAATACGTTTCTTCATTGAGTTTGGGTATCGCAAAATATTGATAGGAAGCGTCAATATCATAAGAGGCAACATCTACTGAAGTTTTTTTATTATTTGACAAAACCGTATAAGGTCTGTCAATTTCAAAATACACTTGGGTTTCATTTTCAACTTGTTGCGTAGGAATGATGAGGTTTTCCTCGGTTTTATTTTTAACGGAAGTTACACTAGACACTTTATCCTCAACTTTTTGATTTTTCCGCCCTGAACCATATGCTGTGATTACAACTTCATCAAGTACAAGATTTTCTACTAATTGTACATTCATATTATTACTTGTAATGGAACGCGTTTCTTCCATCATTCCAATGTAAGAAAAAGTTAGTTGACTATTTTGGTCGGGAATGGTGATCGTATAGCGACCATCAAAATCAGTTTCAGTTCCTATAGTTGTCCCTTTAACCATTACACGGGCTCCAGGGATTGGCCCTTGTTCATCACTGACAATACCAGTGATGATATTATTGGTTAAATTATATTTATAAGGATTATTGTATGCTCCTAAATAATATGGGGTCAGCTCGGGAGCGACATTGGAAATGTTTGGATCATTAGAAGAAAGAATTAATTTTACATTTTTCCAATCTTCTTTGGTGTCTTGTTTCACATTGGCTTTATAAATCAATTGTAGCGGTTCATCAATATCATTCACTCTAATATCATAGGATGGATACCATGATACATTGCTTACCAAATAACTCAAAACTATTTCAAATTTACCGGCATTTTTGGCATTGACTTTAACCAAAACCTCACCTTTGGCAAATTCTTTAATACTGGTTATTGTTTGAATTTGCTTATAAATATCATTGAGTTGCTCATTTAATTTGGAAATAGTTTTACTGCGTTCCAATTCTTGTAGTTTGAGCGAAGCTAAACGTTTGCTATAAAAATCGGCTGTTTGTTGAAGGTCGGCAACATTGAGGGTTTGGTCTTTACCACCGATATTCTTATTGGTTTGTAAAAATAAAATATCTTCTTTAACCACTGCCAACATAGCATTTTCAATATCCATATTTTCTTTAACTTCTTTTTGCAATTTTTCCAATTTTTTCAGTTCATCTGACTTTTCAGATTTACTCATAAAATCCTGTTGATGATTAACCCCCAAAATCATCAATTGACCGCCTGTTTTCACTTGAATGCTTTGTGCATCAATAAAAGGAGATAAGTCAACAAATTTAAGAATCGATTCACCTAGTGGTAATTCAATAGATTTTTTTCGTACAACTTGAGCTCCATCAAGATAAATCGTCACTTCAGAAACTTCCGAATTAATAATTTTCTCAATGGGTTCTTGTGCGAAAAGTTGACAAGAAAACCAAATAAAAACAACACATATTACTTTTTTCATAATAGATTTTATATTGAATTTGTTTTAAAACATGTAAAAAAATATACACTTTGTAATGCTAATACCTCATCCACTTCCATAATTCCTTATACGTTGGTTTTTTTCCATACATCAGGATACCAACTCGATATATTTTGGCGGAGAGCCAAATCATGCCTAAAAAAGTTGCGTACAACAATACCAAAGATACTACAATTTGCCATATCGGAACACCCATAGGAATCCGCATCATCATCACTATAGGTGATGTGAAAGGAACCATAGAGAAAACCGTTGCCATAGTACCATGAGGATCATTGATGACTACTCCAAATCCGATGTATAATCCCAACATCAAAGGCATGATAATCGGCATCATAAATTGTTGGGTAT
Source organism: Flavobacteriaceae bacterium (assembly GCA_020854235.1). Classification (GTDB taxonomy): domain Bacteria; phylum Bacteroidota; class Bacteroidia; order Flavobacteriales; family Flavobacteriaceae. Next base: position 6,421 of record JADZFW010000094.1, on the reverse strand, counting down.
CTGTTTCGTTGTCTACTGCAGCACCAATAGCTGCATAAAGTGAACTATACAAAAGATAACCCCCGGTAAAAAACAATATAAACGATATGATGATGGTAACCAATGGCAATTGGAGGATTTCGTTGACTGCCAATTCCATCTCGTTGATATTCCCCAATTTTTGAGCTGCTTCCAATTGCTCGGGAGTCATATTTATATTGTTATCCATTCCCAATAAAGGCATGACTACAAATGATAATACGGTCAAAACTACGATCCAAATTAAAAACTGGAATATCCCTGCTCCGGCAGTACCAATTACTTTGCCGAGCATTAAATAAAAGGGTTTAACCGAAGAAATGATGACTTCGATAATCCTACTTGTTTTTTCTTCAATGACACTTCGCATCACCATGGCTCCATAGATGATGATAAACATCATTATCAAATAACCCGAAGTAGCTCCAATAGCCAATTTGATTTCGTTTTTGAGTTTGGAAGTCGTTTCCCCACTGAAATTATTGAGGTGAATATCGGTTCTGATTTCGGCAGATGCAACTTTGGAAGTGTCTAAACCCAAATTTAACATTTTAGTAATTTTCAATTTTTCGTTGAATTTGGATTGCAAATCTTCGACAAAGGCAACACCTGGAGATTCAGTAGAATAAAATTGCATATTGACCGCAAGTGAATCAATAATACTGTCATTTGGAATTACCAATAAACCGGTCAATTCTGAATTTTGCACAGCGGTTTTGGCTGTTTCCAAAGTTTGTTTGGACATATCGACATAACTCAGTGTTTTCGTGTTTTTAAAATCAGCAGCAGTAAAATAACGAGATTGATTGATATAGGCTACACTGCGAGGTTTTTCAATGCTGGTTTTAGTTAAAAAAGCCACTAAAACGATAAGTCCAATCATCAGTATCGGACTTAAAAAAGTCATGATGATGAAACTTTTATTTCTTACTTTGGAGAGAAATTCTCTGACGATGATGAGTTTTAGTTTATCCATAATAGATGTATATCCAAAATTAATTGCAATGTCTAATGAAGCATTATTACTTTGGAAATTATTTTTTACAAAATTTTTGTAGAATTAAATTTACTTTTGTTGATAGCTTGAATAAAGATATCATTGGCACTCGGAATCAATTCCACAAAATGGTTCAATGTTCCCCTTGATGTCAAGAAATGAATCAATTCATTGGATGATTCAGAATCTTTTATGCTGATATTCAGTTTTAAATCATTTTCTAAAGATTTGAAATGAGAAGGTGTAATTTCAAAATACTCGCGTAAATCATTTTTAATTTGATCATAATTTTCTGCGTGAATACCCACTTCAAATGTATTGGTTTTAAATTGGCGTTTGATGTCTATTAAATTTCCGTCCAATATTTTATTGGATTGGTCAATCAAAGCTATGTGGTCACAAAGTTCTTCTACGGATTCCATACGATGGGTTGAAAAAATGATTGTAGCTCCATTTTTTTTCAATTCTAGAATTTCATCCTTGATTAAATTGGCATTGATTGGGTCAAATCCACTGAATGGTTCGTCAAATATCAAGAGTTTGGGCTGATGCATAACGGTCACGATAAACTGAACTTTTTGAGCCATTCCTTTGGAAAGCTCTTGGACTTTTTTACCCCACCAATCTCCTATTTCAAATTTATCAAACCAAAATTTCAATGCTTTCTTGGCATCTTGACGCGACATCCCTTTGAGTTGCGCCAAGTATAAAGCTTGTTCGCCCACTTTCATTGATTTATACAAACCGCGTTCTTCCGGTAAATAACCGATTTTATGAACATCATCGGGTTGTAATGCTTTGCCTTCAAATAAAATCCGACCTGAGTCGGGCATAGTGATTTGATTGATAATGCGAATGAGAGAAGTTTTACCTGCCCCATTAGGTCCTAAAAGTCCGTATATACTTCCTTGAGGAACTTGAATTGAAACCTTATTAAGAGCCGTGTAATCTCCGTATTTTTTTACTACTTCTTCAGCCTGTATTAAATAATTCATTTTGTCTATTTCAGATTGGAAGGTCAAAAGTAAGGTTTTTTTGAATTGCATAAAATAAAATCTAGTTCTTTCCATTCTTATTTAGAAATGTAGTCTTTACACAAAATATTGCCTTGTTTCTCGTAAAGTTCTTTCAACATGAATTCTAGTGCTTTCAACATATATTCTAGTTCTTTCAATAGTGTTTCTAGTTCTTTCTATATGAATTCTAGTTCTTTCAACAAATATTCTAGTTCTTTCAACATGAATTCTAGTGCTTTCAACATATATTCTAGTTCTTTCAATATGAATTCTAGTGCTTTCAACATATATTCTAGTTCTTTCAATATGAATTCTAGTTCTTTCAACATATATTCTAGTTCTTTCAATAGTGTTTCTAGTTCTTTCAACTTTAATTCTAGTGCTTTCAATGGTGTTTCTAGTTCTCTCAACATTAAATCTAGTTCTTTCAATAGTAATTCTAGTTCTTTAATCAATAATTATGATGAAGATTTAATGCATTTTATTAACTTTGATAGTTCAAAAGAAAATGGATTAAACTGTTCTAAAATTCACAATAATCCATTTTAAGAATTTTAAACGTTGTACTTGTAGGTGGAAATTTTTTTAAATAAGAAAAAGTAATAATAAAATGTCTTTCCAAACCAAAAAATGTATTGAAAAATTTAAACTAAGTATCAAATGACGCATATAAATTTCCGTAAAGAAAAAATTTCTATTCAACACATTGGCAAACAAAGATTTTGGATAGGTTTATTTGCCGGGTTGATTTCAGCTATTTTAATGGCAATAGCTTTCAATAATTTTAGGGAAGCCTTACGTTATTACAGTGGATTTTCCTCAGATCTTCTCATATTAGAAAACTCCGAGCTCCGTTTTTTTAATTATTTCTTTTCTGTGCTTGCAAGTGTAATGGGACTTTCTGTCAGTATTTGGATATGGATGAACAACTTTTATCAAAAGAGAAGGAAAGACTGGATATTCAAGCAACTTTCAAAGCTGCATGTGCAGTTAATCTTCTTTGTCATTCTGATGATGATAACTCGTTTTGGGACTATACTTCATTGGGCATTATTAAGTATTCCCGGTTATGACCAAGAGTTAAATCTTTATAAAGAATATTGGGTTCTATTTATTTTGCTACCTTTAGTCGTTTTTTTACAGAGTTGGTTTTCAGTACGGTTGATTTTTCGAGCAGGTAAATGGATACTTCTTTCATTTGTCTATTGTATTCTGATATCAATTATTTTAGTTCAAACTACTACGATAGATCAAAAGAAAATCAACACACTATATTTTCAAAGATTTGAAAAAGATTATCAATATATTGATTATGAAATTGAAAAAGCTAAAACCAATTATGGTATTACATTTAGCAAAGAAAGTATTGAGATACTCAAAAAATGGAACACAACACGCTCGGTTCTTCAAGTGGTTGCCCTAAAAAATGCGTTTACCAAAGAAGAAAAGGTTTCATTGGACACCATAATCCTTCAAAAGATTGTCATTAGAAATTTCAAAAATGGAAATTCAATTTATTATGGTAGAAATTCTATTGATAACTGGCCGTATGCTTTACCAAATGACATTTTGAAACAATTGTATAAGTTTGAACCTTCATCCAATAGGTCCCAAGAACTTCTTGAAGTATTGAAGGAAGAAATTGATCTGGTAAATACTACAAAAATTGACTATAAAGACTATAAAAAATTTAGTGAGACTGAACATCGTAGAAGTACCGAAGCAAGCTACAGTACACCTGTGGTTTTGATTAATCAATTGAAAGGGGTTCGAGATATATTAATTGAAGATGAGCGTTATGGTCAGTATGCAAAGCAACTCCCGGAAATAAGAAAAAAAGTTGAATAGCAAATGCGGAAAATCAAAATTTCAATTTGAATTTCGATAGTTTACTCAATCAAAACACCAAACACTTTCAATAAGCCTCCTACTCCATCCAATGAAAATTTAGCTTTTTTCACCTTGTTAATCTGTGGATCAATGATGTATTGATATGAAGCCCGAAAATCACAACCTTCCAAATTGGTTCGGTCAAAGACGGCCTGATGCAATAGACAATTTTCAAGGATAGATCCCATTAAATCGGTTTCCGTAAAATCCACTGCTTCCATTTGACAATTTTTAAAAACTGTTTTTTTTATTTTAAGTTTATAAAAAGAACTATGGTTTAAATTACAAGTGTCAAAACTGAAACTCAATCCAAAATCATTGCATTTTTCAAAAGCTAAACCCAGCATTTTGCAATCTTTAAATTGTACTTCCCTGAATGCAGCATGGTTGAGTTGAGCCAAACTCAAATCACAATCTACAAAAACACAATCTACAAAAACCCATTCAAAAAAATTGACTTTGGCAAAATCACAATTAACAAATGTACAGTTTTCATATTCTCCTTTGGGCAAAGGATTTTCATGGAAGTGAATTCTTTCAAATTTTGTATCGGCTTGAAAAATCATAGGATTTAAAAAATTAATTAAACTTCAAAAATACGTATTTACCTCGATATTTACGAAGGTTTATTAAAAGTCAAAAGATGTTTTATAATTTATTTAAATAAAACTTTTACCATTTGAGATTAATCCATCTGATTCTGTTTTAAAATACAATTAAGCTTGCAAAAAAGAAAAATATTCTAAAAAATCTTTCCCTTTCAACACACAAAGGCATGGAAAAAATCATAAATTTGCCCTCAATCTAAGAACCATGTCCGACAATCAATCCTATATAGAAGTTTACGGTTCCCGCGTCCATAACCTCAAGAATATTGATGTGCGCATTCCCCATGAAAAATTGGTGGTAATTACCGGTTTGAGTGGAAGCGGCAAATCTTCTTTGGCATTTGACACCATCTATGCCGAAGGTCAAAGACGCTATGTAGAGACCTTTTCTGCTTATGCCAGACAATTTTTAGGAGGCCTCGAAAGACCCGATGTCGATAAAATTGATGGACTCAGTCCTGTGATATCCATTGAACAGAAAACTACTAATAAAAGTCCGCGATCTACCGTAGGTACCATTACAGAAATATACGATTTTCTACGTTTACTTTACGCTCGAGCAGGAGAAGCTTATTCCTACAATACCGGCGAAAAGATGGTACAATACAATCCTGAACAAATCAAGGATCTCATTTTCCAAACGTATCAAGGTAAGAAAATATATCTGATGGCTCCGGTCATCAAATCGCGTAAAGGTCATTACAAAGAGCTTTTTGAAAGTATTGCCAAACAAGGGTTTGTCAGAGTTTTTGTAGATGGAGAACTCTTGGAAATCACGAAAGGTATGATGCTGGATCGTTACAAAATTCACGACATTTCGATCGTTATTGACCGTATGGAAGTGGATGAAAAAGCTGCTAAACGTTTGCAGGAAAGTATTCAGACGGCTTTATACCACGGTGAAAAGGTGATGCAAGTCATCGAAACAGACCACCCCGAATCTTTGCGGTATTTTAGCAGCAACCTCATGTGTCCCACTACTGGTATTGCCTATCCCAATCCTGAACCCAATACGTTTTCGTTCAATTCACCCAAAGGAGCTTGCCCGCATTGCAACGGACTAGGTTATGTAAATGAAGTCAGTCTACTCAAAGTAATTCCCGACCCCAAGATTTCAATCAAAAAAGGAGGAATTATTCCATTGGGCGAACAAGAAAACTCTTGGATATTCAAACAATTGCAGATAATTGCCGAACGATACAAGTTCAAACTCACCGATTCCATCGAAGAAATTCCTCAAGCAGCCATGGATATTATTTTACATGGAGGCCAAGAGAAATTTGATGTCAAATCGGAAGTCATGGGTATTACTAAAAATTACGCCATCGACTTTGAAGGTATCATCGCTTTTATCGAAAGCCAATTCAACAACAATGAATCTTCTACAATCAAACGTTGGGCTGGCGGGTTTATGGATGAAAAGGATTGCGAAGTTTGCCATGGTACGCGTCTGAAAATTGAATCGATACATTATAAAATACACGATAAAAATATTGCTGAACTTTCGGCAATGGATGTTTCAGAATTAGCCGATTGGTTTCAACACATCGACCAATACCTATCGGACAAACAAAACATCATTGCCCAAGAAATCCTGAAAGAAATCAAAACCCGCATTCAATTTTTATTGGATGTAGGATTGGATTATTTGAGTTTGGGTCGCAGTTCCAAATCACTATCCGGAGGTGAAGCCCAACGCATCAGATTGGCAACTCAAATCGGGTCACAGTTGGTAGGCGTACTCTATATATTGGACGAACCTAGTATTGGATTACACCAAAGAGACAACCAACGTTTGATTGATTCACTTCAAAAATTAAGAGATGTTGGCAATTCTGTATTGGTAGTCGAACACGACAAAGACATGATCATGCACGCCGATTATGTATTGG
>JADZFW010000093.1 GCA_020854235.1 Flavobacteriaceae bacterium | reverse complement strand
TTATGTCTTTAAGTAAATGTTTTAAAGTAATTACATCTGCATTGGAATAAATGAGATGCGAGCCTGATTGTGTTGAAGTATGGAGTAAATTATTTTGATCTAAAATATTTTTGGTTTGACGTGCCACAGCTTCTCCAGAATCTATAATGGTCACTTTTTGGGGAAGAATTTCTTTTATTTGTGGAATGAGATAAGGATAATGTGTACAACCCAGAATCAAATAATCAATGTGCTTTTCCATCATGGGATGTAAATATTGTTCCAAAAGTTGGTGCATTTCATTTGTATCCAATTGATTGGCTTCAATGAGTTCGACTAGACCCGTACCTACTTGTTCGACAATTTGCACATCTTTAGCAAAAGTAGCTGAAGTTTTAGCAAAAAGTTCGCTACTTAAAGTTCCTTGCGTAGCCAAAATGCCAACTGCATTGGTTTTTGTATGTAAAGCGGCAGGTTTGATGGCAGGTTCGATACCAATAAAAGGAACGTTATAATGCGCTCTCAAATGAGCTATAGCATTGGTAGTGGCTGTATTACAAGCAACAACAATGATTTTACAACCTTTTTCTAATAAAAATTCCGTATTCTTGATACTCAATGCAATAATTTCCTCTTGGCATTTGGTTCCATAAGGTGCATTTTTACTATCAGCTAGATAAATAGTATTTTCAAATGGCAATAATTTGATAATTTCTTGCCATACACTAGTTCCTCCAACTCCGGAATCAAAGACACCTATGGGATTATTATTTGAACTCATACGCACAAAAATACAAATTATTCGCGGTACACACCTATTTTACCTTGACCAGCAAAATAAACAACATTTCCGTTTCGGGCTTTTTGACAAACATGAAAACCTTCTGAAGATATTTTTTGCCAATGTAAGCCATCATCCGTAGTAATATCAACACCATTTAATCCACAAGAAATCCATGTTTTAACATTGAGAAATTGCACACAACTTCTGTATCCATGCGGTGGTTCGATAGGCTTTGAGAATGATTTTCCTGCATTTGTAGTAACTACAGCATGCTCAATTTGCTCCTCTTTTTGTAAAAAATCTCCACCCACAACCATCCATGTACTAGAATTTTTAACCGCTAAAGAATTGGCTCCTGTTGATTCTTTACCTTGTATTATGGGTAATTTTATTTTCTTTTTTCCAATGTATAAATTGGATTGTATGCCTCCAGTTATATATGCAAACTTTTTTTTGTTGAGCATGACAATATTACTGCCACTTGAAGCAAAACAAGCTTCGCCTTTACTCAAATTTGGATAAGTTTTGGTGTCGATTTGATTCCAAGAATCTCCGCCATCATTTGTCCTTGCCAAAAATATTTTTCCGTCTAATGGATCACCTATAACCATTCCATTTTGATTGTCGTAAAAATCCATAGCATCCAAAAACATACCTTGGGTTGGGTTTTCATATACTACCTGCCAACTTTGCCCTGCATCCTTCGTTTTTAATATATAAGCCGGTTCGGAAATCCCCATAATGAGAGCTGTATTTTCATCAAATGCTTCAATATCTCTGAAATCGAATTGTTCAAAACCTTGCACGGTCATCCATTGAAAAGTTTTACCGGCATCCAATGACCTACCAACAGTTCCATGCGTTCCACTGACCCATAAAATAGAATCATTGACCACACTCAAACCTCTAAAAGATTCCTTGGATTCTGAATTTAGGATTGCTACTTTTTGAGCATATAAGACTTGCAAAGCAGCAATCGAAAATAAAATAGTTATTAGATGTTTCATGTGTATGTAATATTGTAATGTTATGATAATCTGTTTAATGAGAATATTAAGTTATTAGATTATTAAGTTATTGATCTCGATTCCCTATAGCTATGTGAACAAAACACTTAACCTTATTCGTTCACAGTAGGTTTCAACACAAATTGTTATGGCTCTTTTCTTATGTACAAAAATAAAAAAAACCGTTCTTTCGAACGGTTTTCTGTATTTAAGTTTTATCAAATTATTCTTTGATTCCCAATTTAGCTTTTACATCTGGTAAAAGATCTTTTCCTTTGGCTACGATTAAAGTTTTGGCATTGATTACATAATCAAATCCTTGTGCAGCAGCAACTTCTTCGATGGCTTTTTGAGCTTTTTCTAAAATTGGCATCAAACCTTCGTTTTCTTGTTTTTGAAGATCTTTGTAAGCTTCATTTTTAAAACTTTCGATTTTTTGAGCATCAGCTTGTACTTCTTTAGTTCTTTCAGTATTCACTAAATCAGTTTGTCCTTCAAATTCTGCATTATATTTTTCAAATTTGGCTTTCAATTCAGCTTCTTTTTTGGCGGCTTCATCGTTGTATGATTTTCCCAACACTTCCAATTTGGCTTGAAGTGCTTTAGTTTCAGGCATTGCTGCTACTAATTCATCACTGTCAATATGTGCCACTTTAGTTTGAGCTTGGACCATTCCAAATCCAAAAGTAATCATTGCTACTAATAAAACCTTTTTAATTGTGTTCATTTTAAATACTTGTTTTTAATTGTTATTGTTTTTTATTGTTAACCTTGTTTTTGTTTTTCTTCTCTAGCCTTTTGATCAGCTGCTTTTTTTTCTTCTAGTTTTTTACGTGCTTCTTCGCGTTCCAATAATTTCTTTTGGCGCGCTTCCTCTATGGCTTTGAGTTGTTCTTCTCTTTGTTTGGCTCTTTCTGCTTTTTGTGCCTCAATTTTGTCTTGAAGTTCTTTCTTTTTAGTTTCTTGTTCTGTTTTTTGAGCTTCTAAAGCCTCTTGTCTTTCTTCTTGAGCTTCTGTTAATACTTGTTCGCCTTCAACTTTATTATCTTTAGCATCTGCTTGCTTCTCTCTTAAATCATTTTGCTTCTCAGTGCGGGTAATACTTTTGACAACCATATCACTAATGTCATATTTTTCATTGGAATACAACATAATTAAATCACTGGATTTATCCAAAACAAAGTCGTATTGTCTATTGACCGCTATTTCCTGAATAGCATTAAATACTTGATCCTGAATAGGTTTGACCAATTGTTGTCTCAACATAAATAAATCACCATTGGTTCCAAAATACTTATTTTGAAGTGTTCTCAACTCATCAGATTTGATGGTGATGTCTTCTTCTCTTTCTTCAATCAAGTCTTTGGTCAACAATGCTTTTTCATTACTTAAGTTGGATTTCATTTGATCCAATTCACGTTGTTTTTCTGCAATATTTTCCTGCCACTTGGTCACTTTTTGATTTAATTGAGATTGAGCGGTTTGATAGTCGGGAATATTTTCCAAAATATATTCCATATCAATATAAGCAATGCGCTGTGGTTTTTGAGCAAAAAGCCCAAGAGTCATTACAAACCCTAACGCTATGAAAAGAACTTTTTTAGTCATAACTCTGTGTGGTGTTAATTAGAAAAAATCGTGCCAAAATTATCAATTGACAAACTTAAACAAAAAAACTCAAAAATTAACAAATTATTGTATGCGTTTATCGTAAGACATGTGACTATAATCCAAAACTTTATACTTGAAAAAACCATATCACAAGGACATCGATCATTCAATCAAATCATTAAAACTGTTGTCCAATGATAAAATGGGTTTGCCAACCTGATTTCTCATTAGTGCCCGGTAATGCATCAAATCCATGCGCAAAATCTATTCCCAAAAGTCCAAACTGAGGCATAAATATTCTCAATCCAGCTCCTGCAGAACGCTTCAAATAAAACGGATTATAGTTTTCAATACCTTTGTATGAATTTCCAGCTTCTACAAAACCTGCTACATAAATAGATGCCGTCGGTTTTAAAGTAATAGGATATCTCATTTCCAAAGTAAACTTATTATACATTGTTCCACCATCTGAAGCACTAGATAAACTTCCATTCTCATAACCTCTCAATCCAATGGTTTCACTTCCGTCAAATCTATATTGAGCCAAGCCATCTCCACCTACAATATATCTTTCAAAGGGTGAATAACCAATGTCTTTATTGTAATAGCCTAAAATACCGAATTCAGTGTTGGTCATCAAAACTAGTTTTTTATATAATGGCGTATACCATTTGGCTTTAAAGGTAGTTTTATAATATTCCAACCATTTGAATTTGTCTTCATCACTCATATCGGTATAATCCTTTCCATTGATTAAGGAGAAAGGTGGTGTGGCTTTGAATCCTATACTAAACTCAGAACCTGACATCGGAAAAATCGGGTTTGGCCCGGAAGAACTCCTTGAAAAAACAATATTGTAACTCAAATTATTGGAAACTCCGTCAGAAAAGGACAAACTTGCAATGGCTTTGTAATTACTTAATTCATATCTTTGGTAACCAAGAGATTGATTTAATTGGAAATAATCATCAGGCCATTTCAAACGTTGTCCCAATCCGAAACTAGCACCCCAAATATTCAAACCTTGATCTTTATTTACATCATAATTGGCAGTATAACCAAACTGGCGTGAATTATAAACTGAAAAAGACAACGATTTAGGTTTTCTACCACCTAACCAAGGTTCGGTAAAAGAAAAACTGTAAGTACTATAAAATTTACTTTTTTGCAATCTCAGTGACAACGCTTGACCATCACCCATAGGAAGTGGTTGATACGCATCTTTTTTGAATATATCTTTAATAGAGAAGTTATTGAATGTAAGTCCAAGAGTTCCAATAAAAGATTTACCGCCATAACCACCTTGTAATTCTATTTGACTGGATCCTTTTTCGGCAACGTTGTAATCCAAATCAACGGTTTTATCTATAGAATTGGGTTTCACATCAGGAGAAATAGCTTCTGCGTCAAAAAAGCCCAATTGACTAATTTCACGTACAGAACGAATGATATCATCTTTACTAAATAAATTGCCGGGTTTAGTTCTCAATTCTCTATACACAACATGGTCATTGGTTCGATCATTTCCATTTACAGTAACATTTCGAATGGTTGCCACTTCATCTTCGTATATTCTTACTTCAATATTGATAGAATCATTAAATACACGGGTTTCAACCGGAGTAACATTGGCAAATAAATAACCATTATTTAAATAAAAAGTTTGAATATCTTCAGAATCTGGAGTTCCATCACCTGAAACGCGTTCTTTCAATACTTTAGAATTATACACATCACCTTTATTCAGTTTTAAGAATCTTTGCAATTGTTCATCTGAATAAACCGTATTCCCGATAAAATCAATTTCCCCAAAATAATACTTGGCACCTTCTTCAAGATAAATATCTAAATCAATTGTATTATCAGCGTTTTTTGTAATCTTTTTATCGGTTATGATGGCATCCCTAAAACCTTTCTCACTATATGCATCAATGATATTTTGTAAATCATTTTTATAATCTGCTTCGATAAATTTGGATTTTTTCCACACGCGTCCAAACATTTTCTGTTTGGTCTTTTTCATCTCTTTTTTAAGTTTTTTAGAACTGAATTTATCAATACCGTGAAAGTTAATCTTATTTATCTTTACTTTCTCACCTTTGTCTATGTTGACCAATAAATCAACTGCATTAGGTTTTTCAGACTTTCGGGTATCAATGGATACTTTAGCATTTAAAAATCCATCTTTTTTATATTTTTCCTGAAAGAAATTTTTAGTTGTTACCAATAAATTGTCGGTAACCATATCTCCGGCTTTTATTTTGACTTCTTCTTGAAGTGTTTTCGTTTTGGTATTGTTGGTATTGGCAAAAATCATTTTATCCAACTGAGGTAATTCTACAACTTCAATTTCCAAATAGGCAACACCATCTTCAATTCTAGTCAAAAACACGTCAACTTTACTGAATTGTTTGGTTTCGTACAATCTTTTAATTGCGCTTGTCAATTTATCTCCCGGTAATTTGATGGTGGAATCTTTGATTAAACCCGAGTGTACTTTTACGGTTTGTTCGCTAAAACGCTCCAATCCAACTATGGTAAAATCTCCTAAAATGTAATCATTTCCACTTACAAATTCTGTTGAATCCTTAACTGTAAAATTTAATTCTTGAGCATTGGCAACTTGTGTAAGAAGAATTACTGTTAACAATGCGATGATCTGTTTAAAACTACTCATTTTTGATAATTTGTTCACTTGTTTTTCCGTATCTACGTTCTCTTTTTTGATATTCAGCAATGGCTTCATAAAAATCTTTCTTTTTAAAATCTGGCCAAAGTGTATTGGTAAAATACAACTCGGCATAGGCAGCTTGCCATAATAAGAAATTACTTATTCTCTGTTCGCCTCTGGTTCTGATTAAAAAATCAACGTCAGGCAAAGAAAATGTATATAAATGATTATTTATGGTTTTTTCGTCAATATTTTCAATCAATAACTCATTATTAACAACTTTTTTAGAAATACTCTTAACTGCCTCTAAAATTTCAAAACGAGA
>JADZFW010000092.1 GCA_020854235.1 Flavobacteriaceae bacterium | reverse complement strand
GCCGATGGTCCAATTTTGAAATTGTTGATGGAACGTTGTGTTTGGGCTCCCCAATACACTTCATTGGACACTTGTACTTCACCCATGGTGTCTTTCTCGATACGATAACTCATATGTTTTATAAAATTAGAAATTAGAAATTAGAAATTAGAAATTAGCACTTCGACAAGCTCAGTGAACGGATTTAAGTTAGACATTAGAAATATGAAATTAGAAATAATATCCTCAACAAAAGTACAAAAACAAAAGAAGTTTTAGAACTGATATTTATCAACTCATTTTAGGGCTATTGGTTACTTTCGTTACAATTAAAATGTTGATTTTAGTATTTTTGCATCATATAGGTTTAACTTTGCCTGAATTATTCCAAATTTTAAAATTCTGTACATGTCAAAAGAATTCCAATTTCAAACCAGTCCCGAAATTGCAGCAAATGAGGATTTACTCAAAATTACTGTTGCCAAGCAATTGAGAATTCCTGTTTCAGATATTCAAAAAGCAATTGTGCAGAAAAAATCAATTGATGCCCGACAAAAAATTGTCAAAATCAATGTAAAGGGTTTGGCTTATTTTAACGATGAACTCATTGATGAAGTTCGATTTACATTACCCGATTATCCTGATGTTTCTAAAGCTACTGAGGTTATTGTGGTTGGTTCGGGTCCTGCCGGATTATTTGCAGCTTTGCAACTCATGGAAAAAGGATTGAAACCCATTGTGATTGAAAGAGGTAAGGAAATTCGCAAACGCAGAGTGGATTTAAAAGCATTGAATATCCAACACATCGTAAACGAAGATAGTAATTACTGTTTCGGAGAAGGCGGAGCTGGAACTTTTTCGGATGGTAAACTCTACACTCGTTCAAAAAAACGCGGAGATGTGGATCGAATCATTCATTTATTGATTGCTTTTGGAGCTTCCCCTGAAATTGCTATAGAAGCTCATCCACATATTGGTACAGATAAATTACCACACATTATACAAAACATTCGCAATCACATTTTAACTCATGGAGGTCAAGTGCATTTTGAAACCCGAGTGGTTGATTTTGTGATTAAAAATAATGAAATACAAGGTGTAATTACTCAATTAGGCGATACCATTTCGGCATCTAAAGTGATATTGGCTACCGGACATTCAGCTAGAGATATTTATGAATTACTAGATAGAAAAGAAATTTTAATGGAAGCCAAACCTTTTGCTTTAGGTGTGCGTTCCGAACATGCTCAAGAATTGATAGACAGTATTCAATATTCTTGTGATTTTAGAGGTGATTATTTGCCGCCTGCTCCTTATTCTATTGTCAAACAAGTCAATGGACGTGGGATGTATTCTTTTTGTATGTGTCCGGGAGGTGTTATCGCGCCTAGTGCAACTAGTCCTGGCGAAGTTGTGACCAATGGTTGGTCGCCATCCAAACGCAATTTAAAAACAGCCAATTCCGGTATTGTGGTCGAACTAAAATTGGAAGATTTCAAGCCTTTTGCTAAGTTTGGGGCTTTGGCAGGAATGGAATTTCAGCGCAATATTGAGCAAAAAGCATGGCACTTGGCAGGAGAAACCCAAAAGGTTCCGGCACAACGCATGTTGGATTTTACAAAGAGTATTAAATCAACAGATATTCCCAAAACTTCCTACATTCCAGGAACAACTTCCGTTGAATTAGGCGAAGTTTTTCCAAATTTTATAACCCATATTTTACGTCAAGGTTTTGTTGAATTTGGGAAATCGATGAAAGGTTATTTGACCAATGAAGCTGTTTTACATGCACCGGAAAGTAGAACTTCTTCACCGGTTCGTATTCCTAGAGATGCCATTTCACTCGAACATCTACAAATCAAAGGATTGTACCCGTGTAGTGAAGGTGCAGGATATGCCGGTGGTATTGTTTCGGCAGCGATTGATGGAGAAAAGTGTGCTTTGAAGATTGCTGAGATACTTGGAAAAATTTAATTTTTTTTTGATAATTAGTTGTTTAATTTCTTAATATGCGTATTTCAATACTGTTCTTATTCATTACATTTCATGTTTTTTCTCAAGAATTAACTTTAACACAAGCCAATCATTTATCGAGTTTGCCCTTGAAATGTATGCAACAGGAGTATCCGAATAAGTTGGGTCAAATGCTCTTGGATAGTACCGAAATTCAAAATCCTAAGAAGTTGCATCCTGCTTTTTACGGCTGTTTTGATTGGCATTCCTCAGTACATGGACATTGGAGTTTGGTATATTTACTCAAATCTTTCCCCGAATTAAAAGATAGAGATTTGATTGTTGAAAAACTTAAATCCAATTTATCGAAAGAAAATATTCAAAAAGAAATATATTATCTTTCTAAAACGCACGAAAAGTCTTTTGAACGTACTTACGGATGGAATTGGCTTTTGAAATTACAATTGGAATTGGATACCTATAACGAACCATTTGCACAAGAATGGTCGCAAAATTTGAGACCTTTATCTCAACTCATCATACAAAGATATTTTGAATTTTTACCCAAATTGTTATATCCTCAAAGAGTTGGAACTCATGCTAATTCTGCATTTGGACTAAGTAATGCATGGGATTATGCAGTTTATTCAAAAGATACTTTGTTTCAAAAAGCAATAAGAGAAAATGCGCTGCGAATGTTTCAAAAAGATAAAAATTATCCTATGAGTTGGGAACCGAGCGGTACTGATTTTCTCTCGCCTTCTATGGAAGAAATCGGATTGATGCAACGCATTTTACCTGAAAAAGAGTTTTTAAAATGGTTGAAAGGTTTTAGTCCGCAATTGTTTCAAAAGAAATTTAAATGGGAAGTGGCACGCGTTTCCGACCGAACAGATGGACATTTGGTCCATTTGGATGGATTGAATTTCAGTAGAGCATGGAATTTGTATCATTTGATAAATAGGTATCCCAAACAATTTTCCCATTTGAAACCTCTTGCAGATCAACATTTGCAATACGCACTGCCTACAGTGGTAGATGGTAATTATGAAGGCGAACATTGGTTGGCCTCTTTTGCTTTAAGAGCATTTGAAGAAAAAGGCCAATAAGTTATATCCAATAATGTTAATTTTTATAAATTTTTAGGTCTAGAAAACCATTTTTTCTTTTTGGGTTGTTGCGAATGAACCTTTTTGGCTAGTGTAGCCACTTTCTTTTCAGCATGATTGACCGGATGTTTGATGACTTCTTTGTGAATTGGTGCAGCATGTTCTTCGGGTAAAGGGAAAACGTGATCATCCACTACAGGAATTTTTTTGCCTATCAGTTTTTCAATGTCTTTCAAAAATGGTTTTTCTTCCGAATCACAGAAAGAAATAGCGGTACCATTGGCTCCGGCTCTGCCTGTTCGACCTATGCGGTGTACATAAGTTTCAGGAATATTGGGAATTTCATAGTTAAAAACGTATTCTAAATTTTCCACATCAATTCCTCTCGAGGCAATATCGGTTGCTACTAAAATACGAGTTGTTTGGGCTTTAAAGCTATTTAAGGCATTTTGACGGGCATTTTGTGCTTTATTACCATGAATGGCTGCTGCGGTTATATGGTGCTTTTGTAAAAACTTCACAACTTTATCAGCACCATGTTTGGTACGAGTAAAAATCAGAGCGGTTTTAATTTTAGGATTGTTGAGTAAATCTAATAGTAAATGAATTTTGTGGTTTTTTTCTACCATATATACGCTTTGTCGTATAATCTCAACAGTTGATGAATTTGGCGTAACTGTTACTTGTGCAGGCTGATGTAAAATATTTTGTGAAAGTTTGACAATTTCCGGTGGCATCGTAGCCGAAAAGAAAAGTGATTGTCTTTTTCTAGGTAAAACAGCCAATAATTTCTTGATGTCATGTATGAATCCCATGTCGAGCATTCTATCTGCTTCATCTAAAACAAATATTTCAACGTCTTTTAAATTGATATAACCTTGATTCATCAAATCCAACAATCTTCCCGGAGTAGCAATTATAAGGTCAACACCATTTTTTAAAGTGCCAATTTGGGGATTTTGATTGACGCCACCGAATATAACCGTATGCGAAATTTTGAGGTGTCGCCCGTATGATTCAAAACTTTCTCCAATTTGAACAGCCAATTCGCGAGTTGGAGTTACGATCAAACCTCTCACTTTTTTGGCTTTTCCGATTATTTTGTTTTCGTTTAAAAGTTGTAAGATAGGCATGGCAAATGCAGCAGTTTTGCCTGTGCCTGTTTGCGCACAACCCAATAAATCTTTACCCGATAAAACGATAGGAATAGATTGAGCTTGAATAGGAGTTGGAGTAGTATAACCTTCTTCCTGAACAGCTTTCAGGATAGGTAGTATTAAATTTAAATTTTGAAATGTCATGTTTGAAATAAATTAGTGAATCTCAATGAATGGTTAAAGTTTGAATAAGTACACAATACTTCTTTATACACGATTTGTGTATAAGCTTTGATTGGTTTAATCTGAAAATAATGGATGGATTGAAAGGAAATAGTAAGATGTACATTAAGAGATTCAGCGGCAAAGCTACGAAAATAAAACGGTTTAGCCTATTTTTAGGAGAGTTATCGTATACGTGATGGGTTTTATAATGGATTTCAAATGTCTAATGATGTTATAATTAGAAAGGAAAAATTACCTAAAACACTAGTGAAATGTAATATTTTTAAATCTCACTTCTTTAAAAAAATATCTTAAAAAACATCATATTTAGTTATTTTTTAACATCTTTACATTTTTAAGAATATTTATGCAACACAACGATACCATAAAACCCGGTTATATCTACAAAAAATCATATACGTATTACGTTTTCGGACTTTTGTTTTTACTCTATATGTTTGATTATATAGACCGAATGATTGTCACTTCCATGTTTGTACACATTGAAAAAGACTGGGGAATTAGCAGTGCCCAAAGTGGGATGTTGGTTTCGGGTGTATATTGGTCTATTGTCGTTTTAACCTTGCCGGCTTCCCTTTTGGTAGATCGTTGGAGTAGAAGGAAGACCATTGGTATCATGGCTATAATTTGGAGTTTGGCGACTGCATTATCTGCTTTTACCGGAAATTTTGCACAATTAATGATGGCGCGTATTGTAATTGGTGCAGGCGAAGCGGGCTATTCTCCCGGTGGAACTGCCATGATTTCGGGATTATTTCCTCAACATAAAAGAGCCCAAATGTTGGGTATTTGGAATGCGTCAATTCCACTTGGCGCTGCCATAGGCGTAGGGATGGGTGGATTAATAGCCTCTACAATTGGATGGAGACATGCCTTTGGAATTGTTGCTTTACCCGGACTTATAGTAGCTATTTTGTTTTATTTTATCAAAGATTATAAAACAGCACCCATAGTTACAGAAAACCATAAGACCTATCAAAAGCCAACCGCTAAAATGATTTTGAATGAGTTTATTTACAAACCTTCTTTTTTGTTTTCATCTTTTGGAATGGCTGCGGTTATTTTTGTCATCACAGCTATGATGACTTGGTTGCCTAAGTTTTTTTTAGAAACCAATTCGATTGTAATAAATGAAAAAGAAGCCGGATTTAAAGCGAGTATAGTTTTGCTTTTGGCAATAGTTGGAGCGCCATTAGGTGGTTACTTAGCCGATCGATGGCGTAAAAAGAATATTAAAGCCAGGCTGTTATTTCCTACAATTACAACTTTGATCTCTGCCATTTTATTGTTTATTGCTATAAATTATACCCCTGGTTTGACTCAATATATCGTGTTTTTGATGTTGGGAATTGTTATTTCTGCATTTGCACCTTCTATAGCAGCAGTCACTCAAGATGTGGTTCAAGTAGGTTTGAGAGCTGTTTCCTATTCCATTGCAGTAATTGTCCAAAACCTACTGGGAGCTTCTATTGCACCGGTGATTATTGGCTATTTGATTGATAAATACGATGTGGTTACTGCATTTCAAATACTACCCGTTATGTTGATTATTGCAGTGATTCTGTTTTATTTGGCATCATTTTACTATGAAAAAGATATGAAGAAAGTTCAAGTTACCGAAATAGATCCTGAAGATTAAAAAAAAACCGGAAACACTTTTTGGCTTCTATTTGAAGTTTATAAGTGATTCCGGTTTCAATATATTTTACCCTTTTATTTGGGTTAAATAGTATTACATAATTTCATCACCGCCGTTCATATCTTCTCTGGCTGGACGGGTTTGTTTTTTCTTTTGATTGAATCTGTAAGTAAAGTTTAAATTGATTTGACGTTTCGACCATTGCATTTTAGCAAAAGAATTAAAATCATCAAAATAGCTATAAAATTCTCTACTTCTAGTATTGAAAATATCACTTACATTTAAGGACAAAGTTCCATTATCTTTCAACACATCCAAACTGTAAGCAGCATTGGCAGAAAACATTCCTTTTCTCAAATTTTGATCTGTTTCTTGTGGTCCCATATACATGAAGGAAAGTTGGAAATCAGATTTTTTAGAAAATTTGATTTTGGTTGAAAATCTATCAAACCAACTGAAATTTTCTCCCGAATAATCTACGTCATTGTACGAACCATCTGTTGAATAGTGGAAGAAGTTAAAACTATTGCTGAATTGTACGGCTTTAGTTGGAGAATAGTTGATAGACAATTCAGTTCCGAGTCGGTCTTCATTACTCATATTAATGGGTCTAGAGTAAATGACGGGAATACCATTTATATATTCACCCGATGCTTCTCTGATCATTTGGATGGCATTATTGGCATAGTTGTAATAAATGGAAGTGTTAAGAGTTACTTTTTCCCATTTTTTAAAGTAACCTATATCATAACTATCACTGATTACTGGGTCCAAATCGGGATTTCCTTGAAATATATTGGTTTGACTGGTACGAGATAAAAAGGGATTGAGCTGATGTGAATGCGGACGTCGAATTCTGCGGTTGTATCCCAATGTAATATTCTCATTATCGGATAATTCATACGTCACATTTAAAGTTGGGAAAAAATTGGTGTATTTCTTATCAAAGTTTAAATCTGGATATTCAACAGTTTCTTGCCCATCAACTTTTAAATCAGTTGCTTCCATTCTCAACCCAAATAGGGCTGATAATTTTTTGAATTTGGTACCATATTGAACATAGGCTGCATAGATGTTTTCGTTATTCTGTAAAAGGTTTGAAATATCGGTGTTTAAAACATACGTAGAACCTATATATTCGTATACTTTATAATCAGTAGAACGATCTTTTAAATTGGCTTGAAAACCGATTTCAAATTGTTTTTTATCTCCTAATGGCAATACATAATCCGATTTGATTAACCAATCTTTTTGGGTATCATTTGTATAACTCTTTTCAGCATCAATAAAATCATTTGTTGGAACCGTATAATACTCGTTATAAAAAGATTGATTGTCTTCCAGATTATCTTGATATTTCAAATCAATCGTCCATTTATGATCATCTTTTTTGAATTTTTGGGTATAATTTAAAGCATATTCCATCAATTCATCATCTTCTTCGTTTAATTCTTCTCGACTGGATTCGGTTGGAATGGTATATAAATAGGTATCAGATTTTACATTTGATTCACCAGGAGCATTTCTATATAAAAAACTTCCGGTTAACGAAGCGTTATCAGAAAGGAAGTACTCCAACCCAATATTTCCATTAAAACTTTTACGTAAATTTTCAGTATCTCTGAATTCTTCCGAAGTTTTATCATCTTCAGAATTTAGGTAGTTGAAAAAGTAGGCTTCACCCAAAGAATTTCTATAGTTGTAACCTAAATTGGAGAAAACATTGAATTTTTTAGCTCTATAATTGACATTGGTAGAAATACCATAGTTTTCAGGTATACCCAATGTAAGTGAATATGATGAATTAAAACCGGTTACTTTTCCCTTGCGTAACACAATATTGATTATTCCGGCTGTACCTTCAGCATCATATCTTGCTGAAGGACTCGTGATTACTTCTACTTTTTGAATGGCATCGGCAGGTAATTGACGTAAGGCATCGGTAGCACTTAAACCAACCAAACCGCTGGGTTTGCCATCGATGAGAATTTTGACACTTTCATTGCCTCTCAAACTCACATTTCCATCTACGTCTACGGTTACAGAAGGCACATTATCCAACACATCGGCAGCATTTCCACCTTTAACGGTCATGTCTTGACCTACATTGTATATTTTTTTGTCAAGTTTGACTTCGACCGTAGATTTTTCAGCTATAATTTCCACTTCACCCAAGGTCTGTACATCCGAATCCAGCAATATTGTTCCTAGATTTAAGTTTTGATTGATGGTTTGTTTGGCTAAAGTCTTGGTTTGAAATGAGAAAAATTCAACTGTTATGGTATAGGTACCAGTTGGTACAGCGATGTCAAATTTGCCTTTTTCATCCGTGATACCACCAGTGACGTTTTTGCCTTTTTCAGGCGTGAATACCAAAGTAGCATACTCTAAAGGTTGATTGGTTTCTTTTTCAAAAACAGAACCGGTTACGTGAACGATTGTTCTTTCTTGTGGGTTTTGTCCGTAACTTAAAATGCCGGTCAAAAAAAGGATGAGGGTTGATAATGAGATTTTATTCATTTTTGAGATGTGAAATTCTATTTATTTTTTTAACAAGTAATCAGTAGGCAAAAGTAAGGTATTGTGACTGCTTTAAAAGTTAATTACTTGTTAAAGAAATGAAGTGTTTTCCTTTGTTTATTGATGAATTTATATAAAATACTCAATAACAATTTAAAATATTTAAAACAAAAAAACCGAAACAATTTGTTTCGGTTTATACATTTATTTTTTCTTTGATTTCTTTTTGTTTTTTTTCTTTTTCTCTGCTGTTTTTTTCTTTGCTTTTTTCTCTTTAAGTTTTTTCTGTTTTTTTTCTTTTTTAGCTTTCTCTTTTTCCTTTTTCTTGGCTTTTTTCTCTTTTTCTTTTTCCTTCTTCTTTGCTTTTTTCTCCTTTTCTTTCAGTTTGTCACTGGCTTTTTTTAATTTTTTTAAGCTTTTTTTATCCAATTTCTGAGTTTCTTCAGATGTTGGATTTTCAACAATTACTGTCTCAGGAGCTACCGTTATCTCAGGAATTGCTGTTTCAGAAACTGGTTTTGCTTCTACAACTGGTTCAGATGAAACTACTTTTTTAACTGGTGCTTTTCGTGGCGTAGGTTTTCTAGGAGCAACTGCTGGTTTTGGTGATGGTCCAGTCTTGGTCGCAGTTTTCTTTACTATTTGTTTCGGTTGTTCGGTTGATTTATTTTCTTCCATATTGAGAATTTTACAAATGTTACGTTTTAGTTAACTTAATATGAAGCAAATGTAAATCATTAATAAGGCATTGCAATGTTAAGTTTTTGATTGAGATGAAAATTTAACATTGGATATGAAAGGTTAAAACAATATCAGTCTGCTTATGAAAAGTGAGTTATACATAATAAAGTTATTGGGTAATTGTCTAAAAAGTTGTTGGGAAAGTGGAATTTAGAAAGCATCCTATTAGATTTTATCCAATTAAACTCATTAATCAAAACAATACGCTTGATCTACCAAGTCAGTAAGTTGTGCTAAATTACAAAGATTTCACACCATTAATTATTTTTATTTATTTCTTGTTAATAACCTGTTTAAAATTTATCTGAAAAATTGTGGTATAAATACTTTTTTTTCTATTTTTGTAACCATAATTAAATCAATTAATCATGGATTTTTCACAATTCTCAGGTGTATTACTTTTCTTGTTTATCTTTTCAGCCGGATTTTGGTTGTTGATTTTCGCTTTAACCGTTATCGTTCCTATATGGTTGTTTGGATCTTGGATTGATAGATATAAAGAAAACAAAGAGAAAAAAGAATTGTTGAAACAAGCAGCAAAATAATTTTACAATTTATAT
Organism: Flavobacteriaceae bacterium; assembly: GCA_020854235.1. Classification (GTDB taxonomy): domain Bacteria; phylum Bacteroidota; class Bacteroidia; order Flavobacteriales; family Flavobacteriaceae. Next base: position 5,712 of record JADZFW010000092.1, on the reverse strand, counting down.
TAAATAAAAAGGTCAGCATTTGCTGACCTTTTTTATTATTCGGTAATTCTTTCCTTTTGCGTACTTCCATTTTTCAACGCTTTAAAATTTTCATAACATTCTAGTACAGCTTCTATGATTTGTAAATCGGTTGCATTTTGAATGAAATACTCAGAGTAGTTGCAATAATCCAATAACGAATTGAGTTGCTCTTTATCCATTTCCAAATATTCCATCAATACTTCTCTGTTGGCTTTTTCTTCCAACATTTCGCGCAAATCATCTTCAGTTTTAAGCTTTTGTAATTTTTTGAGCTGTTGTGGTTTTTTTCCAAATAGGTCATACATAAAGTCAATAGGATGGAATATTGCATCTGCCGGTTTGTTGTACACATGCGATACTGGTGCACCGGTTTCAAATGTCTGAGGTAAACCACTGATGTGAATCCTTTCAAATTTGTCTATGGGAACCAATTTGGCATCAACTTCCAATACTCCGATGAGTTTGTATGGTTTTAATTTGACTTCCCCCAATTCAACTGGTGTTTCAAACATGCTTATTTCTAGATCATTTCCTTTTAATAGGTCATGAGTCACTTTTAATTTGATAGATTGATAGCCCACATACGAAAAGTACAAAGTATCATTAACCTGAACATTGATAGCAAAATCTCCTGAACTGTTGGAGATGGTAGCCGTCACACTATTCAAATTGATGACGTGAGTATTGGGTAGAGCTTTCTGGGTAGAACCATCTAAAATTTTCCCTCTTAATGTTTTTAAGTTGGAATGTACTTCACCCGTTTCCTGTGACCAAGCGCCGAATGAAAGTGCAAGCAGAATGAGAAATAAATATTTTTGCATGTGCAATATTAACAGAAACCAAAAAAGTAACGCGTTAAAGAACTGTGAAATTAAGTGCGATTTTTTGGGAGCAATAATACACTTAAAATATGGTACTAACCATTCTTTAATTCCTTAAAAAATATTCCAATAACTTTGTTTAAAAAATGACTTTAACTATTGAGTTTGTTGTAATCCTCCAAAAATTTCTTCAATCCTAGATCAGTTAAAGGATGATTAAACAAACCTTCCATTGCGCTGAGTGGTGCTGTAATGACATCGGCTCCAATTTTGGCACAATCTACAATATGCATTGTATGTCTGATGGAAGCTGCCAATATTTGGGTTTGATAGTTGTAATTGTCATAAACCAAACGGATTTCAGCAATCAGATTTAATCCATCAGTAGCGACATCATCCAATCTACCTAAAAATGGAGATACATAAGTAGCGCCGGCTTTGGCTGCTAAAAGAGCTTGACCAACCGAAAACACTAAAGTACAATTGGTTTTAATGCCTTGTTTGGTAAAATATTTAATGGCTTTAATACCTTCTTTGGTCATGGGTACTTTGACCACGATCAATGGATCCAAAGCTGCCAATTCTTTTCCTTCGCGAATCATACCTTCATAATCGGTCGCAATGACTTCAGCACTTACGTGTCCGGTTACTATTTTACAGATTTCCTTGTAATGATTCTTAATATTTTTTTCACCGGTAATGCCTTCCTTGGCCATAAGTGAAGGATTGGTTGTTACGCCATCCAAAATGCCAAGTGCTTCGGCTTCTTTAATTTGACTCAAATTGGCTGTGTCTATAAAAAATTTCATAAGATAATATTGATTTATATGTTGTTTAAATGAGAAATTCCAAATTTAACGGCTATAATCAGTAAGATAAAACCGATTAGAATTTTTAGAAATATTTTAAACGAAAGTTTAAACTCTTTGGGGTCTCTTTCGTAATCAGCATAATAACCATATATGATAATGGCTATAAAAAACAAGTTGCCTAATTGTATAAATATATTAGCCATACGTTTGACTTTCGTCAAAATTTTCAATAATTTCCTTCAATCTCAAAATAAATTGTCCACCCAAAGCCCCATTAATTACTCTGTGATCATAGGAATGGGCTACGATCATTTTATTTCTAATGCCGATGTAATCTCCATGCGGAGTTTCAATTACTGAAGGCATTTTTCTAATGGCTCCCAATGCTAAAATGGCGACTTGTGGTTGATTGATTATTGGTGTTCCTGTGATACTTCCAAACGAACCTACATTGGTAACTGTATAAGTTCCACCTTGTATGTCATCTGGGGAAAGTTTGTTATTTCGAGCCAAATCGGCTAATCTATTGACGGCTTTAGCCATACCTAGCAAGTTCAATTCTTCTGCGTTTTTAATCACAGGTACAATCAGATTGCCATTGGGTAAAGCGGTTGCCATACCCAAGTTGATGTGTTTTTTCTTAATGATATTAGTACCTTCAACACTGATATTGACCATCGGATAATCGATAATAGTTTGGGCAACTGCCAACATCAAAATAGGCGTATAGGTAAGTTTTTCACCGGTTTTTTCCAGAAATGAGTCTTTGTTTTTATCTCGCCATTGCACTATTTTAGTCACGTCCACTTCTATGAAAGACTGTACGTGGGCCGATGTTTGTTTGGACATAATCATGTGGTCAGCAATCAATTTGCCCATGCGGTCCATCGGAATGATTTCATCTCCTAAAGAAACTTGATTCTTAGAAATATTTGTTTTTCCAGCAGTTGTTACAATGGGTTGAGCAGTTTTTTGACTTCTATTTTGAACGTATGTTAAAATATCGTCTTTGGTCAATCTTTGATTTAAACCGGTACCTACAATACCATCCAATTCAGATTGTGCAATGCCTTCTTTTTCAGCAATACTTTTGACCAATGGAGAATAGTAACGGTCTTCTGTCGTGGAAATTGTTACTTTTTCGGGTTGTATTGCTTCTATGATTTTGGAAACAACTGTTGGAACTTCTTCAGGTTGTTGAACTTCAATAACAGACTTGGATACTTCTTTTTCAATATTTTTAACAGGTACATCTGTAGCATCGGTTTCAACAATTCCCACTATTTGACCGATTTTGGCAACTTCATCCACTTGTACTCTTTTTTCAATCAATATACCTGAAACTTCACATGGAATTTCAGTATCTACTTTATCAGTGGCGACTTCAAATATCCCTTCGTCGGCTAAGACGGTATCACCTATTTCTTTGAGCCATGCAGTAAGCGTAGCTTCGATGACACTTTCACCTAATTTTGGAATTCTCAATTCATATCTTGCCATACGATTCAGTAGTTTGAGTGGATTTGTTCAAAACACAAAAGTACATATTTTTTTTTATCATTTTCAAATCCCTGATTTAAGTCATATTAAGTTGTAGCGAACTGCCGTAATTTAGCCTTAATTATTTTTTTAAAATAATCATTTCATTATGAGACACATTGTTATGGGTGACGAAGCGGTTGCACAAGGTGCATTAGACGCCGGAATCAGTGGCGTTTATGCGTATCCTGGAACTCCTTCTACTGAAATCACAGAGTATATTCAGAAATACAAAAAAGAACACCAACTAGATATCCATGCCAGTTGGTCCACCAATGAAAAAACAGCTTTGGAGGCTGCTTTGGGTATGTCTTATGCCGGTAAAAGAGCCTTGGTTGCCATGAAACACGTAGGACTCAATGTTGCCATGGATGCTTTTATGAACATGGCAATTTCTGGGGTACATGGCGGATTGGTTATTGTCGTAGCCGATGATCCTTCCATGCATTCATCTCAAAACGAACAAGATTCGAGATACTTAGCTCATTTTGCCAAAATTCCGATATTCGAACCGAGTAACCAACAAGAAGCGTATGATGGTGTTCGTCATGCTTTTAATATTTCTGAACGTTTGGAACTACCAGTTTTATTGCGTTTGGTGACCCGTTTGGCTCATTCTAGATCATTGGTTACCTTTAATGTTCCCGATCAACAAAACGAAAAATCGTTTATTCCCAATATTGATAGGTTTAAAATGATACCTTCCAAAGCACGTCCACAATACGATAAATTGGTTGCTAAAACCCAAGTATTGAGATCTTGCGCAGAAGAATCACCATTTAACCAACTTTCCATCGGACATGATTTTTCATTGGGTATAGTAGCGAGTGGGATTGCTTACAATTATCTAATGGAAAATTTTGAACACAACAAATGTCCTTATTCGGTTTTGAAATTGAGTCAATATCCATTGCCGTTTGAACAATTGAAATATTTGAATGATACGTGTAAACAAATTTTAGTTTTGGAAGATGGCTATCCATTTATTGAAGAGCAACTCCACGATTTTTTTGAAAATAATAATAAGGTAATAGGTAAGTTGACCCGACATATCAATCGTACGGGAGAATTAAATCCAGATGTTGTTGCCAAAGCTCTTGGTTTGAAAGATGTAATCAATGTCGAAGTGCCGGCATTTGTCCAACCTCGACCTCCACAATTGTGTGAAGGTTGTGGACATATTGACACTTTTAACGCCTTAAAAGAAATTCAAAAAATAATTGGCGACAAACAAATTTTTGGAGATATCGGGTGTTATGCCTTGGGTGCTTTACCACCTTATAATATCATCAGTACTTTAATTGATATGGGTTCGTCTATTACCATGGCCAAAGGAGCTGCCGATGCAGGTGTTTTTCCGGCTATTGCCATCATTGGAGATTCTACTTTTACTCATTCGGGAATGACCGGACTTTTGGACTGTGTGAATGATCATGCACCAGTTACCATAGTCATATCCGATAATTCAGCAATTGCCATGACCGGTGGACAAGATTCATCAGCTTTGGCCAAATTGAAGAATATTTGTTTGGGATTGGGCGTAGAACCCGAACACGTGCGTATCATGGAACCTTTACCTAAAAATCACGAACAAAATGTAGCACTTCTCAAAGAGGAAATTGATTATAAAGGCGTTTCAGTAATCATCTCGCAAAGAGCTTGTATACGTTTACCCATGGATAAAAAGAAAATAGCCAAAGAATTATCTTATGTTTAATAATTCAGTCCCGATAGCTATCGGGATCAGAATTTTGAATTCGGATTTAATCCGATGATTTACAGCATCATTTAATAAAATTCAACATTTTAAATATGACCACAAATATCATTTTAGCAGGCGTAGGTGGACAAGGTATTTTAACCGTAGCAGGCATTTTAGATTTAGCTTGTCTCAATAATGGACTTTTTTTCAAACAATCGGAAGTGCATGGAATGAGTCAACGAGGCGGAGTGGTTTATTCTCACGTTCGCATCTCCGATGATGTAATTTATTCTGACATCATTCCTTTGGGGCAAGCCGATATTATATTGGCAACCGAACCAATGGAATTATTGCGATACTTACCATTTTTGAAAAAAGATGGATGGTTGTTGACCGATAGTGAAACCTTTGAAAATATTGCCAATTATCCTCAAAAAGAACGAATTTTGGACAGTATAAAAACTTTTCCCAATCACATGATTGTCGAAGCTACGGAAATTGCACAAAAAATAGGCAATGCCAAAGCATCCAATTTGGTCATGTTAGGTGTCGTTTCCAATCATATTCCTATCAAAGAAAGAGCCTTAAGAGCCGCTATTAAAAGCCTATTCGATAAAAAAGGGGATCGCGTTTTAGAATTGAATCTCAAAGCTTTTGACGCAGGTCGAGAATATGCGATGGAATTGGTTTAAATTGGAAATTCTAAGTATATTTGAATTTCTGTAAAAATAAGTATTCACTAAATCTTTCCCTCAGGGCATGTTTTTGAATTTTTTTAATTCTAACTTCTAATTTCTAATTTCTAATTTCTAATTTC
>JADZFW010000091.1 GCA_020854235.1 Flavobacteriaceae bacterium | reverse complement strand
ATTACAAAGGCAATATACATACTTATGATTGGGAACAGTTCTCCGGTAATATGGAAATAAACCATACGAAAGGTGACCTTGCCATGCAACTTCGAACCGGTAAAATGGTAAGTAGAAAAAACAGTTCTGACCAATTTGTCCCTGATGTTATTTATATTTCCGGCGCAAATAATATTTTGGAAATAGAGAAAATATGTTCCAAAAGAATTAAAGAAAATGACCCAACACCCGTAAACACTTCGATAGAGCTATAGTAAACTTTAAACCCCAAGGGTTTCCAAAACCCTTGGGGTTTAAAAATTTGAAAAGTTGAGCGATAAAAATATAATGTGTATGCAACTCAAAATGATCAGTCAATGTTTACTTTTTTTAATCTTTCTTTTTTCTTGTACTCCTATTAAAACAAAAATATAAATAATTAAAAAAAATTAAGATGCACATAAAATTAGTATCGATAGCATTACTGTTCATTTCACTAGCAAACTCTTGTAGTTCGATTAAAAATCAAACTCAAAGTAAAAATTTAAAGTACCAAAATAACGAGGTTATCATCACTATTGAAATAGTGTCAGATCATCCCTATATAGATAGTGAAAATCCAACAAAAATTAAAGTGAAAAGTGTCAACTTGGATGTCAATGAGCTTGGTTTTGCTGCACCATTCAGTTTTAATCTATTGGAATCGAATAGTGAGAATAATGAAGTAATTCTTGAAATCAATCCCAAAATGGGTAAGCTTCAAGGAGATTATTTTAACTTTGTAGTCACATACGGAGCTATATCTCATACATTTTTAATCCCATATAAATGAAAAGGACACTGTTATTATTTTCCTTCATTCTTTTTTTTCAAATCACTGCAATAGCACAAAAATTGGAAGGAACTTGGTATTTTCTCACTTCGGACATGTTGGGAATTACACAAATGAAAATTGAAACACACACTTTCACCAGTACGGATATGAAATGGGATTTCACACCAACTATAGCTCCCATCAAAAATACCGTTCTCAAGACCATTGAAAAAAATGGGAATTTCTATCTGATTCTTTCCAATAAAAAAGATACGAAAGTGCAAGTTTATGTGTTTTCAAATTTTAAAGAAGATACCTCTTTCTCATATCCCATTTTAGATGACGAACATGCTGTTTTTGAAACAGTTCAACTTGCAGAAAAATTTATTGAAACAGATACCAAAGAAAGATTCGGACTAATCTGCTATTCTGAAAAAGAAATGGGAAGAATCAAGCAATTGAAACCTCTTCAAGAAATCAGTGAAGAGGAGAAAGCCTTATTTCAAATAAAAGTCGTTGAGAAACAACAAATTTTTATGAATCGATATATGGAAATGGATTTGAATTTTATGTTTGCCTATTTATACATACCCAATATGGCAAGAAATGAATTGATCCTAATGGGTTATAATGGCATTGTTACAGACGCTGAAATTGGGAAATTGATAAAGAAAAATTAAAGTTTTGTTATTGATGAACACTTATATTCAAACCTCTTTCCTCTTCCCCAAATAATATAGCACAACCCATCCAACGCCCAAATTAAATAGCCATCCCAACCAAGATACGATTCGATACGTATCCATAGGTGCCGTCTCCCATATGCTGACGATAATCCATTTGAATAAACGCAAACTAACGGCAGACATGGTCAAGGCATAACTCAAAATCATGAATTTTTGATGTGCCCAAATATTTTTTTGTCGAATACGATAATAAGCCATCCAAGTGAAATAAAACCATAAAATGGATAGCAAGACAAACGAAATTTGGGAAGAAATGCCGCCATTTCCATAATAACCCATCACCAATCCGGATGGACATGCCAATACCAAAACAAACCCGATATAAAGGTATCCCGCCCATTTGTGAATCATAGGATAATGTCGACGAATGTATGTTGAAAATTGAAACAAGCCGGCTATCATCACCCATATACTGCTATAGACATGCGTAAAAAAAGCAATTTGATAATGAAGGTGTTGGATTTCATCGGTTTTGGTTCTCAAAAAAGCGGCTTCAAAATCGATGGGTATATATTGTAAGGTAATCAAAACCAAGAGATATATGAAGAATATCCAAATGCCGTAAAGGCTTATTTTTAAAAGGTTATTCAAAAACGTTTTCATTGGCATTCCCATTGAAAATTTGATAAAGGAAAGATACTGTTGGCATGATTGAAATGCCACCATTCTTTTTCGTAGGGCTCAAATTGAGCAGCAAGCATCAAGTCTCTTAAGATTTTTCTGTTTTTGATCTGTTCGGTAGTCAAACCTTCAGCTTGGTAATGGGACTTATCAGTAAAGTCGTCAAATTCGGTTCCCATATCCAACGCATGACCATCCATATCGGCAAGTCCTACATCGACAGCTGTACCTCTGTTGTGTTTCGAACCCTTTTGCGGATTGGCTACATAGTTGGGGTCTTGAACCAAATCAAACATTTTTTGTTGGTATTTCAAAGGTCGGTAACAATCAAAAACAATAAGTCGTAATTTTTGCTTCATTGCCAATGCCTGGACTTTGATAAGTGAATAGGCAACTTCATTTCTCAAATAACAGGCAGCACATGGATAAATGATTTGATGAGTGAAATTTTGATCGGTCGCATACACCATCTGATTGATGATTTGCAAATCCACCAAATCTATTTTTACGAATATGGAATCAGGAAGGTCTGAAACCGAAATGGTGTCTTTATCTGAAACGGAAGATTTTCCCAATACTAGATCCTGATTCGGAGGGGATTGACATGTAAAGAAGCACATACTAACCCCGACCAAAAGTATCGTAGTATTCTTTCGCATTTTTTTCATATTTCATCAATAATTCGATATTTTGTTTTTCAAGTTCGGTAAACTCGCTTTTGATATCATTGTGCACAGGAATGTACCAAGGTTGTGCATCAAAGAAAACCCGTAAGGCTCTTTTTTTAAAGGAATAACCGTGACGAGCATAAATCGTGTTGCGAATGATCAACAAATCACCTTTTTTCAAATTCTCCACATCCTTTTTGGTCAGTTTGGTGTTCGAAGCATTCACCTCATAAATAATATTGGAAGCCGTAGAAAACTCATGGTAAAAATCTACATAATCACTACTTTCATCTTCATAAGTCACTTTTTTGGTTTTTTGGTTTTCCCAATCGGCATATAACCGAGAGCTTACCAACATCTGATCAGGGTTGTATTGGAAGTTCTTTTTAGTAAGGCTGTATTTGCGCTCCGAAATATCAATTTTTTTATACGCTTTCCATGTGCCGGATAAAAGGGAATCATTTTTAGCAATTTGAAAAGTAAACTTTCCATCATAACGATCATCCCCGGGTTCGGACACTTCAAAAATAAAGTGGTTTTGAGTAGTCGTATAGGTGCCTTTGAAAGGTCTATTGTTACCGGCTACTACACTGTGCCCAATGATGGAATCTCCTTCAAAACGGTCGATGGATATATTGATTTTATTTTCTCGTTGCCAATTCAAACCTTCATCGGCATAAACATCTTTTTCATATGTATATTGATCTCCTTTTTCAAAATACCCAACCCAAAAACCAAGGATGTCTTCTTTGTTTACTACCAACTTGTTGGAGTTGGCAATTTGTTGTTGATCCGGGATTACAGGTATAATACTCACTATGGAATCCACTTCGTTTTCGACAGGTTCCTCCGTATTTTTAATCCAATTCTTACAACTATTCATGAAAAGTAAGAGCCCCAATGATAAAAGGAAAAGTTTTCTCATATTTTTTATATTTTGAATCAATACAAATATACATAATATTGTAATGATTTGAAATCAACCCGAAAAGAAACTTGCACGACCCGAAAAGCCACTTGCACAACTCGAAAAGAAACTTGCACAACTCGAAAAGAAACTTACACAACCCGAAACGAAACTTGCACAACCCGAAAAGATACTTGCACGACCCGAAAAGCCACTTGCACAACCCGAAAAGAAACTTACACAATCCGAAAAGATACTTGCACAACCCGAAAAGAAACTTGCACAATCCAAAAAGAAACTTACACAACCCGAAAAGATACTTGCACAACTCGAAAAGAAACTTGCACGACCCGAAAAGAAACTTACACAACCCGAAAAGAAACTTACACAATCCGAAAAGAAACTTTACAAATCGAAATAGATCCCTGACAAATCGAAATAGACTCCTGCCAAATCGAAATAGCCTCCTGACAAATCGAAATAGACTCCTGCCAAATCGAAATAGACTCCTGACAAATCGAAATAGACCCCTGACAAATCGAAATAGACTCCTGACAAATCGAAATAGACCCCTGACAAATCGAAATAGACTCCTGCCGAATCGAAATAGACTCCTGCAGAATCGAAATAGACTCCTGCCAAATCGAAATAGACACCTGCCGTAACGAAATAGACTTCTGCTGAATCGAAATTGAATCCTATGAAACCAAACCTCTAAATTGAATAGATAACTCAATTGAAAAGATATTATTCTCAAATTCTATTTTTACAATTTGCTACTAAACAAATGTTTATAAAACCCCATTACACTTCTAAATCCCAAAATAATATCTGTCTCATAGCGTTTTAATACCAAATTCTTCACCGTGCATTACTATCAATTACATGCTGTATTAAAATCGTATTTTGATATTCAACAAAATCATATAGAGATACCCGAATGTGGAATCAGCGTATCACATCATACTTTTGTATCTGAAAATGCACCTTATTTTTTACAAGGTAGTGGCCAATTGGGTTGCCCTTTACACCAAATGCAATTTCAAGATCATCTCAATGAAGAATCAGCGCAATCTCATCTGTTGGAAACTTCCGATTTTGAAATTGAATGCAACAAAGTATTTAAGTACCATATCATCAAAGACTCTCAACTCCCACAAGCAACGGGTGCTATCATCTTTTTTCACGGTTTAAATGAAAGAAAATGGGATAAATATTTACCATGGGCTTGTGAAATGGCCAAAAGAACCCAAAAAGCGGTTGTACTCTTTCCCATTGCTTTTCACATGGATCGGGCACCTGAAGCTTGGAGCGAACGCAAGGAAATGTTTGATGTGGCACACCATCGAGCTACGCATTTGCCCCATAATGCTGAAACTTCTTTTGTCAATGCAGCCATCAGTTCGCGCTTGGAAGCACATCCGCAAAGACTCTTTTGGTCAGGTTTGTTAACCTACTCCGATGTCATTCAATTTCATCAACAGGTACAAGCCGGTGCCATTGGGGAGCTGCATCCTACGTCCACATTCGATTTATTCGGTTATTCCATTGGTTCTTTTTTGTCGATGATTTTGATGATGGCCAATCCTAAGGGAATTTTTACCCACTCCAAACTATTCTGTTTTTGTGGCGGAATGACCATAGACCGCATGTTCCCCATATCAAAATTTATCATGGATGCCAGTGCTTCAATCGCTATGCAAAAATATTTCGCCGAACTCTTGAATACCAATTTTGCTTCCGATGCAAGACTGAGCCACTATCAAAATAGCCTTTTGCATCCTGAGGAAAGTTGGTTCAAAGCCATGTTGCGGTATAATTATTTTGAAACGGAAAGAGAACAACGCATTACTGAATTACAATATCAAATCAAATCTCTTGTGCTTAAAAAAGATCAGGTGACTCCTGCTGTCGAAGCACTAAACACTTTACAAGGCGGTTATCGCAACATCGATGTTGAGGTGCAAATAGAAGACTTTGCACATCCGTATTCGCACATCACCCCATTTCCTCTTACTGAGAAAAATGCCGAAGAAGTTGATCGTTCATATGGGGTTTTTGTGGACTCAGTAAGTGCATTTTTGAAATAATTTATTATGTAGCTCTGAGATTCATTCCAAACAAAATTCCTTTAAAATGTCCCGTAGGGACTACCTCATGGTTACTACGTCCCATAGGGACTACCTCTAGGTTACTCAAAAAACCAAAAGACTCCTTTAAAACGTCCCATAGGGACAATCTCTTGGTCACTCAAAAAATCAAAAGATTCCTTTAAAACGTCCCATAGGGACTGTCTATTGGTCTACTCATTTCAACACATGTAATGCCACATATTGTAATAAAAGAATCGTTTTAGCATCTTTAATAACACCGGTTTCTACCATTTTCATCGCTTCATCTAGGTGAATTTCCATGACTTCTATGTCTTCCCCTTCTTGTTCCAATCCGCCACCTACACCTATTTTCATTTCAGGAGTGTAGGCAGCTACATAAAAATGGATGATTTCAGTAACCGCTCCCGGTGACATATAAGCTTCCATCACTTTGATAACGTCCGAAATGAGATAACCTGTCTCTTCTAAAGTTTCTTTTTTGATACAATCGTCTGGATGGTCTTCGTCCAAAAGTCCGGCGCAAACTTCAATCATCATTCCATCCGCATTCCCATTTACATAAGTAGGTAACCTGAATTGACGTGTAAGAATCACATTTCTGGTCGGAAGATGATACAACAAGATGGCAGCTCCATTGCCTCTATCATAAACTTCGCGAGATTGAGTTTGCAAGGTCCCGTCATTCTTGGAATGTTGATAAGTTATTTTCCTTAAAACATACCATTGGTTGGATAAAATTTCGGTTTGGATGATTTGGATGGATTTGGACATATATATCGGAAAAGTTTAGAATGTTTTAAAATGGAATTAAAATGGATATTTGTTACGGTAAAAATAAATAGACTTAAATCCCTTTGGGCATTCGAAACCGAATGATACCAGCCGAAATCAAAGTCAAAACGCCTATACAAATAATAGCTACCTCAATACCAAATAGATCTGCAGTAATTCCTGATAATAGAGCGCCAATGGCATAACCCAAATCTCTCCACAATCTGAAAACACCTATGCTTTCTGCTCGTTGTTTCGGACTGCATACTTGCGCTATACCCGATAAAAAGGTAGGATAAACCAAAGCTGTCCCCAATCCTAAAAGAGCAGACAACAATGATAAATACCAAAAATTTTCAGAAAAAGGAATAAGAATAATAGCAAATCCTTGCATCAACATACCCCAAAATAAAAGTTTTTTCTTGGAATAATGATCCGACATTTTACCGGTAAATAATTGCCCAATACCCCAAACGGTAGGGTAAATGGCTGTTATAATCCCAATTCCACTTGCATCATAATGCCATCCGATAAGTACTAAGGGCAATAATCCCCAGATCATACCATCATTCAAATTGTTGATTAATCCGGCTTGGGTAATCGAACTCAAAGTTTTGTGTCGCAATGTTGTTTCCCAAAAAACGTTTTGCAAAGTTGGCGTCAGATCTGTTTGGTCTTCATGATTTGCAAAAGCCCGCGTGTCCTTGACCCATATCCAACTCAAAAGCAAACCTACAACGGAAATGATTATACCCACGTAAAAAGGGTAAGGTGTTACCCCGTATTTTTGAGCAATAGTACCGGTTAAAAAAGCAATTAAACCTACGGCAAAGTAGCCGGCAAACTCATTCAAGCCCATAGCCAAACCTCGGTTCTTTTCCCCAACTAAATCAATTTTCATAACCACTGTACTACTCCAAGTCAATCCTTGACTCATTCCTAATAAAATGTTGGCTAAAAGCACCCAATTCCACGTTTCGGCATAAATCAATAGAAAAGGGATGGGAAGTGCAAGGATCCAACCGTAAACCAGAAGTTTTTTTCGACCCATTCGATTGGCCAAACGACCGGTTACATAATTGGTCAAAGCCTTGGTAATCCCAAAAGCGATAATAAAGGATAATAAAGCGGTTTTAGAATCAATTCCAAACTGACTTTCGGCAAATTGTGGAATGATACTGCGTTCCATTCCAACCATGCCTCCTACAAAAGCATTAATAATTACCAGTAAGGTAAATTGTCTCTTGTTTTCAAATAAGCCGAGTTGAATTTGAGGCATTATTAAATTGAATCTGTTGAGTCCAAAAGTAATTACAAAAACGTAACAAAACAAAATGGATTGAAAATAAAAATAACATATCCATCATACACCCTCTACGTAGCGATAGGTCGTGACCAATCATAACCAATCCCAACCTGTCCTATCTATTTAAGGTTGGTAGGAATCAGTATCAACATAAATCAGTAAAAAAATACACATATAATTCGATGCGGGGATAAGTGGCGACCTGTCCCTACAAAAACATAAAAAAAATTTGTAAATCCTCAGAAGTTGTTGTAATTTTAGGAACTCAATTTTAAACCAATTCAAATTCAAAATCAATCCAAAAAAATGAACATATTTCACGTAAGTGCTGAGTGTTATCCGATAGCCAAAGTAGGAGGTTTGGCCGATGTAGTAGGAGCACTGCCCAAATACCAAACCCTATTGCAACACAAGGTTAAAGTAGTGGTTCCCAAGTATAAAACCAGCTATGTAACCCAACGAAAATTTAAAAATGTATTCAAAGGGAACTTGAAATTAGGTCAAAATACCTATCCTTTTACCGTTGATACCGATCCAACTAATGAATTGGGTTATGAATTGTACCTCATCGATATTCCGACGTTTTTTGAAACGGCAAACGTCTATGAAGGCGGATTGGATTCGGAAAGATTTGTTTCTTTTCAAATAGCTTTTCTCAATTGGCTCATCGAATCCAAGCAATTTCCCGATATGATTCACATCCATGATCATCATACGGGTTTAATTCCATTTATGCTGAAATTTGCACATGCCTATAAATCCCTTTCGAGAGTTCCTACTTTCCTTACCATTCACAATGCGCAATATCACGGTAGTTTTGGATTTGAGAAATTACATTTTTTACCGGAATTCGAACATAATAAAATTGGTTTTCTAGAATGGAATGGTCAAATCAATCCATTGGCAGCAGCCATCAAATGTGCTTGGCAAGTGAGTACGGTTTCTCCCAGCTATTTGGAAGAAATGTCCTATGCAGCCAATGGCTTAGAAGATTTATTGAGACACGAAAGACCAAAATCCATTGGAATCTTAAACGGAATTGATGTAGACGTTTGGAATCCGCAAACTGATACTTTTTTGGTCCAAAATTATTCAACCCGAAGCTTTAAAAAAGGTAAAGAAGCCAATAAAGCTGCCTTATGTGAACAATTTAATCTCGACCCCACAAAACCTTTATTTGCCTTTATAGGTAGATTGGTTGGAGAAAAAGGAGCCGATTTATTACCACATATGTCTAGTATTGTGCTCAATGATTTCCACCAACAAGTCAATATCCTCATTTTGGGTTCGGGAGATCCTGAAGTAGAAAGCCATTTGCAACGCTTGATTCCCATATACAAAGGAAATTACAATGCTTACATAGGTTATAACGAACAAGTTTCGCATCAAATATATGCAGGCGCCGACTTCTTGTTGATGCCTTCCCGCGTAGAACCTTGCGGCTTAAATCAAATGTACGCTTTGCGTTATGGTACAGTGCCTATTGTACGTCGTACAGGCGGACTCAAAGATACCATCATCGATATCGGTGACTTTGGATATGGTATTTGCCACGATCAAGCTAGCGTTGAAGATGTTGTGTATTCTATTGGAAGAGCCATTGGCTTGTATAAAGATGAAGAAAATAGAGATAAAGTGATTAAAACCGGAATGAAAATCAATCATTCTTGGGAAAAAGTAGCCAATACGTATTTGGAAGTTTACAAGGAATTAATTGTCAAAACTGCCGATAGCTGGTAATATCAATATTAAATTAAAAAGTAAGGGTTAAACCCAATAAATATTTCAAATTATGAACATCAATACATTAGCCATTATTCTGGGTGGAGGAGCCGGTTCGAGATTGTCTCCTTTGACAGAAACGAGATCCAAACCAGCGGTTCCTATTGCAGGTAAATACCGATTGGTTGACATTCCGATTTCCAATTGTATCAACTCCAATATCAAACGTATCTTTGTGTTGACCCAATTCAATTCGGCTTCGCTCAACAGACATATCAAAAATACCTACCACTTTAGTCATTTTGACGAAGCATTTGTTGATATTCTGGCTGCTGAACAAACGCCCGATAATCCTACTTGGTTTCAAGGCACAGCCGATGCAGTTCGACAATGTATGCCACATTTTAAAAATTACAGTTACGATTATGCTTTGATATTATCAGGTGACCAATTGTATCAAATGGATTTCAATAAAATGTTGGAAGCGCATATCAAGAGCAAAGCTGCCATTTCCATTGCCACACTTCCGGTTACTGCCAAAGAAGCTTCGGAATTTGGTATCATGAAAACAGATAAAAAATCGGTTATTACTTCGTTTATTGAGAAACCCAAACCCGAATTATTGCCAGAATGGACATCCGATGTAAGTGATGAAATGAAAAATGAAGGTCGTCATTACTTGGCTTCTATGGGGATTTATATTTTCAATAGAGATTTGTTGAACAAACTGATGTCCAATCCCGATACCAAAGATTTTGGAAAGGAAATCATCCCACAATCCATTGTTGAAAACAAAGTAGTGAGTTACCAATATGAAGGATATTGGACGGATATCGGAAATATTGAATCTTTTTTTGAAGCCAATCTAGGACTGACCGATAATATTCCAAAATTCAATTTGTTTGATAATGCACAACGCATTTATACGCGTGCACGGATTCTGCCTCCTTCCAAAATATCGGGTGTAACCACGATAAACAAATCCATTTTAGCCGAAGGTTGTATTATCAATGGAGCTAGAGTCGAACATTCTGTTGTTGGTATAAGAAGCCGTATCGGTGCATCTAGTACGGTTCAAGATTCCTATTTGATGGGTAGTGATTATTACGAAAATCTGGAAGATTTGAGAACCAATTACGAAAAAGGAATCATCAATATAGGTATCGGTGAAAGATGTCACATCCGACATACGATTATCGATAAGAATTGTAGAATAGGAAATGATGTCAAATTGATTGGAGGCAAACACCTTCCCGATCAAAACAACAAACTATTTACAGTTAAAGATGGTATAATTGTCGTGAAGAAAGGGGTAACGCTTCTCGATGGATATGCCGTTGTGTAAACTATCTGAGTTTGATAATACTTCCCATCCGCTTTTTGGAATCGCTTCCAATCAAAAAATCAGACTTTGCAGGATGAATTTTGAACGTAAGTGATAAAGCTGAAAGTTGGATCATATAAAAAATGATTTTGGAATACGGGTTATTTTGATGGTCAAATACGACCTCTCGAATACCCTTTTCTGAAATCATTTTTTTTATTTTATCCAAGTCGTCAAAACGGGAAATAACACGTGTTTCACAGACGGCAAATATGAAAACTTCCGAATTTGCATTCTTTTGTCGCAACTGTTCGAAAACTTCATTTTCACTACCTATATATAGTATAGGTGTAGATAACTTGTTTTGGGTAATCGTCGGTTGCATTCTAAAATAATTGAGTACCTGCCAAAACCGAATGCCCAAACGGATAAATAGGTCATAGAAATAGTTTACCGGAAAGTGTTTGCTGTAAAATATTTGCATAGCACCGTAAAAGTTCTTGAGGTATGCATTATTCTTTAGCGTACTTTCTCCTTTATAGTGTATGATTGGTGTGGTTGCCAAATAATAATTGGAATAACCTTTTTGGAGCAGTTTATAACTCAAATCTATATCTTCTCCATACATGAAGTAATCTTCATCAAAACCGCCTACTGCATCGTACTTCGATTTTTCAATCCACATAAAAGCACCTGCCAAAATAGAAACGATTCCATTTTCTTGTTCTTTGACTTGAGACGCGTAATAAGATTCACTCTTGCCCAACATCTTTAATAAAGAAACCCATATCGTGGGAATATTCCGCTTGCTTTCGGGAAGAAAGGCTCCGGTACCATCATACATAGGTACTCCGATTCCACCTTTTTGCGGATTTTCCTCAGCAAATGCGTAAAGCTTACGCAAAGTGTCTTCACTAATAATCGTATCGGGATTGAGAATTAAGATGTATTTACCAGAAGCTATTGCAACACCTTGATTGTTGGCTTTGGAAAACCCGACATTTTCAGAATTGCCTATCCATTTGACTTCCGGGAAATATTGTTGCATCATGTCATGCGAATCATCCGATGAAGCATTGTCCACTACGATGATTTCTCCGGTCATACCTTGTAAGGCCGCTTGAACACTCAACAAACATTGGTGTAAAAAATGGCGCACATTATAATTGACAATTACAACAGAAACTTGCATGTAGATGACATTAGAAGACAAAAATAAGGATAAATCACTAACATTGTAGGAACGAAGGATAAAACCTTATTTTTGTATCCGATTTTAATACTATTATTTATTTCAAATGAAAATAATTTGCATAGGCCGCAATTACGCCGAACACATAGCAGAATTGCAACACGAACGTCCCACAGATCCCGTGATATTCATGAAACCCGATTCGGCTATTTTGCCGGCTCATAATCCTTTCTACATCCCCGATTTTTCCAATGATTTGCATTACGAAGTGGAACTAGTTGTCAAAATCAATAGATTGGGCAAACACATCGCGCCAAGATTTGCACACAAATACTATGATGAAATTGGTTTGGGAATTGACTTTACAGCACGTGATTTACAAAACCAATTAAAAGATAAAGGTTTGCCATGGGAAAAAGCCAAAGCATTTGATGGCAGTGCTGTCATAGGCGACTTTCTTCCCAAAACCGATTTCCCCGATATAAATGCTATTGAATTTGGTTTGAAAAAGAACCAAGAATGGGTACAAAAAGGTAATTCGGAAATGATGCTGTGGAAAATTGACGAACTCATAGCTTACGTTTCACAGTTTTTTACCTTAAAGATTGGAGATTTCATTTTTACGGGAACACCTGCTGGTGTGGGAAAAGTAAGTCCAGAAGACGAATTGGTTGGTTTTATTGGAGAAAAAAAGATGTTTGAAGTTAAAGTAAAATAATATATTTGCCATCCAATCGTTATACAAATATTAAAAAAACCTAATTATAAAACATGAAAAAAGCAATTTTAACTTTAGCCATTATTTCAAGTTCCTTAATGGCAATGGCACAAAACACCCAATATGGACTCCAAGGTGGATTAAATTACAATTTTAGCGGAGACTTGAATGAATTACAGACTGTTGGTGATAACATCATTCATGGAGCACAAAGCAGTATAGGTTATCACGGTGGTTTGTGGTTGAAGATGAATTACACCGATATTTTTTTGAAAGGCGAAGTTTTATATACCCAATATAAAACCGAATTTGAAAATGATGAAGCCATGACTACCAAAAAAATTGATGTACCTATTGTAGTCGGAATGAAAATTTTAGGTCCTGTGTATGTTTTTGCCGGCCCCGATTTTCAATATGTATTGGCAGAAGATTTTTCATTGGATAATACCGATGTGGAATTTGATGACTTTACTTTAGGACTTCACTTGGGAGCAGGAGTAGAATTTGGTAAAGTTTCATTTGATGTGAGATGGGACAAAGGATTATCAGGAAGTGATTCGGAAATCGTGAATTCTGAATTTGTAGCAGAAAATTTCACGTTGGACAACCGTCCTAACCAAATTGTATTTAGTTTGAATATTGATCTTTCCAAAAAGAAATAATCAATACCATTTTATAATATATTAATCCCACTTCTTAGTGGGATTTTTTTTTGGAAAGTTGCGGAATAGTACTCATCATTTTTGCCAGTTGTTCGGTTGCAGGAATTCTTTCCAATATCATTTTTAAAAATACTGTAATCGGAATAGCCAAAACCAATCCTGCGACACCAAAAATAAATCCCCAAATAGAAAGACTGATTAAAATTGAAATTGTATTTATTTTAAAGCTTTTTCCCATTAAAATGGGTTCAACAACTCCACCCATTATTACTTTTATTGCGATTAATAATAAGGAAAAAACAAACAAAGAAGTAGTCGAATCTATTTCTACAAAACCAAACAAAATGAGTACAGCCGAAACAGTTATAGGACCAATGTATTGGATAAAATTGAATAAAAACGCAAGAAATCCCCAAAAAAGAGCAAACTTAACTCCAAAACTCATAACTATAATAGCATAAGCCAAACCCGTTAATACACTCACAAAAAATTTCACTTTTATATAAGAAAACAAGGTGTTTATGATATTTCTAAATGTTTGAATGATATTTTTATCATCATTAGAAATACGTCTGATGTATACTTCAAACAAATTGGCACCGGTAAGAAATAAACTTAAAAAGAAAAGAGTCATTAAAAAACCGGTAATGAAATTACCAACTTTACTGATGACTAACCCCGAATGTTCTTCTACCAGTTTAGCTACATCAATTAATGAACTGTTTTCAGAAGTTTGATTTTGGATTCCAATATAATCTCTAACATGAATTAAGATTGGATTTATCTTTTCATTTGCAGATGCTATAATCTCATTTTTGGAATAATACAACTCAGATGCTGTTTTTTGAAATACTGTAATGGTAATCCAAATCAAAAATGAACTTATTATTACAATGAATATGAGTCCCAACCAATTGGGTATATTCTTTCTGGCAAACCAATCCAATAAAGGAAGAAAGAGTAATGCTATAAAAAGTGCCAAAAAAAGTGGAATAAAAATAAATGCAAATAGTCGCAATACAAACATAACCACAACCGATGCAATAATAATAAGTGATATTTTAATGATTTTAATATCTTTTACAGGATAATCCATATTGATTTATATTGATGTGTAAAACTACTATTTTTTTTAAAAGTTTGGAAATATAACTAAAAAGAAGCCTTTAATAAGTTTATCATTAAAGAAATCAATAACCTCAAACGAACGATATGAATGCATAAACAGTATGGTAAAGATAAAACTAGTTAATTTAAGTATAGTTTTTAGAGGAAATATTGTAAAAGTTTGAGCCATTTTTATACTAAATACCCTTTTTGTTAGTCTTTTCAAATTAAATAGGTACTGATTTTAGGATGTATTTTGATTTTTTAATTCAAAATACATAAAAAATAGGGTGTAAAATTCAATTTTTGGATCAAATGAAGTGGTCTTTTTAGTCTGTTTAGCGTTTTTTTTCAAGGAAAAAGTAACTTATTTGGAGTGAAAATGAAAAAATATAACATTTTTTATAATAATTTTTAATGTAAATTTTGAATGCTCTTTTTAGAATATGTTCAATAATAACAATACTTAATTGAATAATTTACGATAATTAAAAACCATATTTAATAATACAAAAATGATAAATTGAAATGTTTGTAAAATATTTCAAAAAAAACTCCAGAAAAATTTGGAGGAGATAAAAAAGTTTGTACTTTTGCATCCGCTTCGAGAATGAAAGGTAATAGTAAGTTCATTGAAACAGTATTTCTAGGTTAATAAGAACGGGATTTTCGTTAAAGGTTTGTATAAATTTTTAGGGGATATTAGTTTGGTAAGACTTAGAATTTAAAATACAATTGACAGCGCAAACTTGAGTAAGGAAGTTTAGGAGAGTACAAATTTTTAAAAGATGTTCTCTCGTTAATTCTAATTGAGAAATTTTTAAGACTTTACATTGAATTAATAATATTTTATAATATTAACAATACTACAATGAAGAGTTTGATCCTGGCTCAGGATGAACGCTAGCGACAGGCTTAACACATGCAAGT
>JADZFW010000090.1 GCA_020854235.1 Flavobacteriaceae bacterium | reverse complement strand
TTGTCAAAACAACCTTCAAAGATGTAGCCGGATTGGAAGGAGCCAAAGAAGAAATGGAAGAATTGGTCGACTTCTTGAAAAACCCTAAAAAATATTCTGCATTGGGTGGAAAACCACCTCGTGGTGCACTTTTGGTTGGTCCTCCTGGAACCGGTAAAACCTTAATTGCCAAAGCGGTGGCAGGCGAAGCGAATGTGCCTTTTTTCTCTCTTTCTGGATCTGATTTTGTTGAAATGTTTGTGGGAGTTGGAGCTTCTAGGGTTAGAGATTTATTCAAACAAGCCAAACAAAAATCACCGGCCATTATTTTTATTGATGAAATAGATGCCATAGGACGAGCCAGAGGTAAAAATAATATTACAGGTGGCAATGATGAAAGGGAAAATACTTTGAATCAATTGTTGACAGAAATGGATGGTTTTGGCACCGATACCAATGTAATTGTTATTGCAGCTACCAACCGTGCAGACATATTGGACAAAGCCTTATTGAGAGCCGGACGTTTTGACCGTCAAATCTTTGTGGATTTACCCGATAAAAACGAACGTAAATCTATATTTGAAGTGCATGTCAAACCGCTCAAATTGGATACTGATGTAGATTTGGAATTCTTATCCAAACAAACACCCGGTTTTTCTGGAGCCGATATAGCCAATGTTTGTAATGAAGCAGCAATTGTAGCCGCTCGAAAAAGTCATGAAACGGTGCATCATCAAGATTTCTTAGATGCTGTTGACCGTATCATTGGAGGATTGGAAAAGAAGAATAAAATCGTAACCGAAGTTGAACGCAAAACCATCGCCTTCCATGAAGCCGGACATGCTGTAGTGAGCTGGATGACTGAACACGCTGCCCCATTGGTTAAAGTAACTATCGTTCCTAGAGGTCGATCATTAGGAGCTGCTTGGTATTTACCGGAAGAACGCATGATTGTCAAAAGTGCTCAAATGTTGGATGAAATGTGCGCTACCTTAGGTGGTAGAGCTGCTGAAAAAGTAATTTTTAACGAAATTTCAACCGGTGCACTGAGTGATTTGGAAAAAGTAACCAAACAAGCTCGCGCTATGGTTACCATTTATGGATTGAACGAAAAAGTTGGAAATTTGACTTATTACGACTCAACAGGACAAGAATATGGGTTTACAAAACCATATAGTGAAGACACTGCCAGAGTCATTGACGAAGAAATTTCCAACATCATTGAAGTACAATATCAAAGAGCCATTCAGATTTTAGAGGATAATAAAGAAAAATTAACTACTTTAGCCGAGCAGTTGTTGAAACGTGAAGTTATTTTCCAGGATGATTTGGAAAAAATATTCGGCAAAAGACCTCACGAATTGACTCTAACTGAAGTCGCAACTGTAGAAGAAAACGAATCCAAAGACCCTAATTCAGATTCATCCGCCCCTACGGAATAGATTAATGAATATTTTTGATAAAATATTTGGCAAAAAGAAACCCATCGATGAGCCCATAGTTGAAGCATATCACGACGACTTGCCTCCGGATTCTTTTTTTGTCGAACAATTCAAAAATAAAGGCGGAAAGTTTTTATACACCGATGATGAAAGTGAAATTTTGGTTTTTTTAAAAAAAGTATTAGAGGAAAATGCTTGGGAAAGTGTTTCATGCATCGATAAAGATTTACAGCTAAAATTAAAAGTTACAGACACCGATATCGTTCAAGATGCTCCTGTATTCTTCACCAAATGTGAACATTTGATTGTAGAAGATGGGAGCATTTTATTTTCATCACGTCAATTGAAAGAGGAAAAACTAGCACAATATCCTTTAGATTTTATCGTATTTGCCACAACCAGTCAGTTGATTAGAGATAAAGACAAGGCCTTAACCAGTATCAAATACCGTTGCCAATCCAATATCCCTACCAATATCAGTGCAATCAAAGATTATATGCCTAATAAAATTGATCCTAATTTTTTAAATTACGGAAATACCAACTCAAAAAACCTATATTTGCTGCTTTTTGAAGATCTTTAAAGAATGAACAATTTAGCTAAAAGAGCCATTTTCGGAAGTTTGTTTGTAGGTGTATTGATTTTCAGTATTCTCTATGGTAAAATTACCTTCATAACCCTTTTCCTCATCATCATGAATCTATCTCTGTTTGAATTCAACAGATTGATTCAACTCAAAAGTTCGTTTCCCTATATCCTCGGGAACTTGCTTTTTATTTTTGCCAATGCCTTAAATGTAAATGATATACCTTCTCGAATGTTGTCAGAATATGCTGGTGTAGCTCTATTTTTAGGCTTTTTTGCTACTTTTATTTCTATACTTTTCAACAAAAAAGAAGAAGCCGTTGATCAATTGGGGAAAAAGTTTTTAAGTGTAGTGTATATTGCACTACCTTATACTTTAATTGTCATGATTCCTTTTCTGAATAACGATTTTGAATATGTCAATACAACCATTCTAGGGGTATTTATTCTAGTTTGGGTCAATGATACATTTGCTTTTTTAGTAGGAAGTAATTTTGGAAGAAATAAATTACTGGAACGTATTTCTCCCAATAAAACTTGGGAAGGATTCTTGGGTGGTATGATTTTCACTATTATCGGCTCCTATGTTTTGGCGCATTATTTCATCAAATTGAGTTTTGTAAATTGGTTGGTTTTTGCACTCATTGTCAGCATTTTTGGCGTATTAGGCGATTTGATAGAATCAATGTTTAAACGACAAGCCGGTGTAAAAGATTCCAGCAATATGATTCCCGGACACGGTGGTTTTTTAGATCGTATGGACAGTGTGATTTTTGCCACTCCTTTTATTTTTATCTATCTACTACTTATTTCCTAACATAATCACCTACTAGATTTCAAGTAGGTTTAACATTTTAAAACAAATCCTATGTTTCACAAAGAAGGTTATAAAATCATCACAATTACCATGGTTATTATGGCAATTGGTATCATAGCTGCCGGCGAATTGATTCCCAATTTATACATACAAAAAACCATACAAGTCATTCTTTTAATCCTGACGCTTTTGGTCCTGCAGTTTTTTAGAAATCCAAAACGAAATACAGTTAGCAATCCAAATCATATTATTGCACCAGTAGATGGCGAGGTTGTAGCCATAGAAGAAGTGGAGGAAAATGAATACTTCAAAGACAAACGTCGTCAGATATCCATTTTTATGACGCCATTAAATGTACATGTTACCCGATATCCAATTAGCGGCAAAGTTCTATTTTCTAAATACCATCCCGGCAAATATTTAATAGCCTCACATCCCAAAGCCTCTACCGAGAATGAACGTACAACTATTGTAGTAGAAAATAATACTGTTGGTGCCATACTATACCGTCAAATTGCAGGAGCTGTAGCTAGACGTATCGTAAATTATGCACAAGAAGGTCAGGAAGCTATACAAGGAACCGATGCCGGATTTATCAAATTTGGATCGAGAGTAGATGTTTTTGTTCCTTTGGACATGAAAGTGGAAGTGAAATTGGGGGATAAAGTACGTGGTGGAGAACGGGTCATCGCCGTTGTTTAGTGGAGTAAGTAGTTTCAGTTATTAGTTATAGAAATTGAACGCATTTTGATTTAACGCATAAAAGTTACGATTGTTTAACCCCAAAAGGGTGACATATTTATAAATCTAAAAAATAAAAAGCCTTTCAAACACAAGTTTGAAAGGCTTTTATTTATATAAGAATTGAAAGTTTTTCTTTCAATTAAAACATTTCTCTTCCTGAAAAATGAAATGCACCTTCGATGGCTGCATTTTCATCTGAATCAGAGCCGTGCACGGCGTTTTCTCCCATAGAAGTGGCAAATAACTTACGGATAGTTCCTTCTGCTGCGTTTTCAGGATTGGTTGATCCTATTAAAGTTCTGAAATCTTCCACTGCATTGTTTTTTTCTAAAATGGCTGCAACGATTGGACCTCGTGTCATGAATTCAACCAATTCACCAAAGAATGGTCTTTCACTGTGTACAGCATAAAACTGTTCGGCATCTCTTCGGGTCATATGCGTCATTTTCATCGCAACGATACGAAAACCTGCTGCATTAATTTTGCTTAAAATTGCACCAATGTGTCCTTTTTCAACCGCATCGGGTTTAAGCATGGTAAAAGTTCTGTTTGTTGACATTTGTTTAAAAATTTGAAGGTTGTTCCTGCTTGAACAGGGTTTAAATATTATAAATTGATTTGCTGTATTTCAGCATAATGATCATAAATTATTCTTATTGAAAGGCTTTCACCTACTTTTTACAAATCGGGTGCGAAAGTAGGAAAATTTTGTCATTTACAAACTCATGTCATATTTTTCTAATAGTTTATTTTCTTCTCCCCACATTTCCATCCTCACTTTACGTTTTTGAAAATCAAAACGAATGATTCCATAACTCTTTTCAAAGATGACTTTGGATACTCTGTAGGGATTTTCTTCTCCACTGAAACTCGTATAAGAATGGGTCATACCACTGGATGTGAAATCGGGAAGTGGAAGTTGATGGAGCCCGATTTTCTTAACCGAAATTTCAGAAATATGTCGGTCTCCCGATAATAAAATAACCCCTTTTGCCTGGCTATCTATAATCAGTTGCTCCAATCTTTCCAATTCATGTGGCATATTGCCCCAACTTTCAAATCCATGTAAGGATGACAACACTTGTACGCTACTCATGATGACATGATAATCGGCAGTGGAATGCGTAAGTTCTTGTTGTAACCATTGCCATTGAGCTTCTCCCAAAAAAGTTCCTGCTCCATACGCATTGGGTTGATATCGTTTCTTGCCTGTTTCATCATTGGTTAGTGCTGACCTAAAATAGCGGGTATCCAAAATAAGTACTTTGATGGCATGCTCTTTTATTTTAAATATTTGACTGTAATACAGCCCTTCTTGTTTGCGTCTCACATCGGTGGGTTGTACCTCCAAAAAGTCCAAAAACAATTGTTGAGACTCTTTTTTCTTGCCGTATTCGCTTCCACCGTCATTGACACCATAATCATGGTCATCCCAAGTACCCATAACAGTAGTGGTACGAACAAAATTGAGATAGGATGTGTCTTGCTTTTGAATCGCATAGTTGTTTTTTAGAATTTGCATATCTTCAGTATCCGAATAAATCACATCACCTCCCCAAATCCACACATCGGGATGTTGGTTTTTCAATTGATTCCAAAAGGGATTGGGGTTGAGTTGGTTGTTACAAGAGCCAAAAGACAATACGAAATCGCTTCGAAACTCAGTTGGTGCAACGGTTGAACTTTCAACTTTAGAGGTCTTGGGTTGACAAGAAACCAATGTGATTAGGAATATAAAAATGAGCATTCGCATACAAAAAGATTTACAGCAAAAATACTCGGTTTTGTTAATAAAAAAGATATTTGTATTGATAAGTTTGTACCTAATTTTATTTGATAATGGGCTTAAAATTCTACTTTTGAAAATGAAACAGATGTTTAAATTAGCAAATTACCTAATAACCTTATAACTTTATAACTTTATAACTTTATAAAGTTATAACTTTATAACTTTATAACTTTATAACTTTATAACTTTATAACTTTATAACCTTATAACCTTATAACCTTATAACTTTATAACCTTATAACTTTATAACTTTATAACCTATACCCCAAACCTAAAACTTTAAACTTTAAACCTTAAGCAACCCATGCGCATAGAAACCGACCTCAAACTAGGATTTAAAGATGTAATGATTCGCCCCAAACGTTCTACTTTAAAAAGCCGTTCACAAGTATCATTGGAACGTGAATTTAAATTTCTACACAGTCCTTTACATTGGAAAGGCGTTCCGGTGATGGCAGCCAATATGGATACCGTAGGAACTTTTGAAATGGCATTGGCTTTGGGCAAAAAAAAATTATTTACAGCTATACACAAACATTATACAGTTAAAGAATGGAGTGAGTTTTCTAAGGGAATTACCTCCGAAATCTTCAATTACATTGCTGTAAGTACCGGAATCAGCAAGCAGGATGCCGACAAACTTTCGGATATCATGACGGCGGTTCCCCAAATTAATTTTATTTGTTTGGATGTCGCCAATGGATATTCCGAACATTTTGTAGCATTTGTCAAACAAACGCGTAAAAGATATCCCGAAAAGGTGATCATTGCCGGCAATGTAGTGACCGGAGAAATGGTTGAAGAGTTATTGTTGTCGGGAGCCGATTTGGTAAAAGTGGGTATTGGTCCTGGTTCGGTATGTACGACTCGAGTCAAAACAGGTGTAGGTTATCCGCAATTATCAGCCATCATCGAATGTGCCGATGCTGCACACGGAATAGGCGGACAAATCATTTGCGATGGCGGTTGTACAACTCCCGGAGATATTGCCAAAGCCTTTGGAGCCGGAGCCGATTTTGTGATGTTGGGTGGCATGTTTTCAGGTCATACGGAAAGTGGTGGAGAACTTATAGAAAGAAACGGAGAAAAATTCAAACTCTTTTACGGCATGAGTTCGCAAACAGCCATGAAAAAACATTCCGGTGGGGTAGCCGAATACCGTGCCAGTGAAGGTAAAACGGTTGAAGTAGCCTATAAAGGTGATGTTGATGAAACCATTCAAGATATTTTGGGCGGTGTGCGCAGTGCATGCACCTATGTAGGTGCTTCCAAACTCAAGGAATTGACCAAGCGTACTACTTTTATTCGGGTGACGGAACAAGAGAATCGGGTGTATAGTTAGGCGGATTCTTTGTTTAGGGTTTTGAAAATGAAAATTTTTATTTAAATTTGCTACCATAATTACAAATCTAAAAATCAAAGATATGTCTAAAGGTAAAGATGTTAAAAAAGAAGTCAAGAAAGCTCCTTTGAAAACCGCCAAAGAAAAAAAGGAAGAAAAGAGATTAAAGAAAAATACGAGTAGAGGAGAATAATTTTAATTTTTCCTTCTTTATTCTTATTTGCAGAATCCGTTGGCAGTCTTGAAATGAAGTCTGCCATAAAGTCTTATTTTACTGCAGTGGTATGATATTAGTCATTTCAAATCCGTTGAATTTTGAAACTTTTATACCATGATTACAGACAATTCCATTCAAGAAGCGCCTTTCCGATTTGATTCCTATGTGTGGAAGATTCCGTTGTTATGGTTGGTAACGATATGGTTGGTGTATTGGATTGAGTATTTTTTTGGATTCAATTTCGGTTCGTACGGCATTTATCCCAGACAAGTCACAGGATTGAGAGGTATTTTCTTCAGCCCGTTTATCCATGGTTCGGCGCAACACTTGATGAACAATTCAATTCCGCTTTTTGTACTGACTGCAGCATTGATTTATTTTTACAGAAAAATTTCCTTTCAAATATTAGTATTCGGAACATTGCTTTCCGGTTTGCTCACATGGTTAATAGCCCGTGATTCCTTTCACATCGGAGCCAGTGGTGTCATCTATTTGCTGGCGAGTTTTATATTTTTTAGTGGTATTTTTAGAAAGAGTTTGAGATTGGTTGCCATCTCATTGGCAGTTGCGTTTTGGTATGGTGGAATGATTTGGTATGTTTTACCCATTGTAGAGGAAATGTCATGGGAAGGACATTTGTCCGGATTTCTAACCGGCTTGGCATTGGCTTATTGGTACAAAAATGTAGGACTTAAAAAGCAAGCATATACTTTTACAAAGACCGAATTTGATACTTATTTTGACGAAAACGGTAATTTTAATCCACCTTCGGAACAGGAGTAACATTGTAGAGTCTAAAGATTATCGGGATGACATTAAGCATCTATAAATCATTGTCGTTAAGTTAAGACACTTCAAATTTTTCCTCACCACAACCCTTTTACTGTATGATGAATTATTCTTTATTATAAGTATGCGCTTGCATACCTATATCTTAAAAGGAAAAGTTACTCTTCGTTCCGGTTTGGCAAGCTTACTTCGACAGGCTCAGCACATCGCTCTGCGTCGCTTTGCGCCTACTTTGCATCTCGATAGCTATCGGGACTGCGGTTAAATTAGTTTAAACGCAGAGAATCGCAGAGTTTCTTCGCAGAGGATCGCAAAGTCATAGCTTATGTACTAATCTTTTTAATCCATCTACCGAAAGCAACACATTAATGTCTCTTTAGGTATCCAAGCGGATAGTCATATTCTTCATTATTGGAAAAGGCGAACCCTTCGGGTTTCCAAAGGATATGGGCTACTAAGTAGTTTCAAAAAATAATATTCTTAACTTAACGACATTGCATTACAATTAATATTATGACACTCAGGTTTAGAACTAATTTGACAATATCAGTTCAATTGCGAGTAAATTAAACTTACCACTATACTTTTCATTTGAAGTTTCTTTATTTTGAAATACTTTTTTCCACTTGCCTTGACTGAATAACCAACTATTTTCATCAGTATCTTCAGGTACTACACCAATTCCCGGCTCATATGAAATACGTGAAAATTTTTCTTTACTATTTTCCATCGTATAGGAAAATTCGAATTTATTAGGTTCTATTATCAACCATTCGATAGCAATAAAAAAACCTTTTTTTGGGAAAGTAAAATTTAAATTTGAAAGATCAACTTCTGTTACATGTTTACCTTTTTTGGCAATTCCAATTATATTCTCATCGTATAAATAATGCTCAGGTTCACCATGCTCCCCTACACTATACAATCTAACATTAAACTTGGAATCTTTAACATCACTTTTTGTCAAGACTTTGATCCTTTTAATAAAAATGGTTTGACTATAATCATCATGATACTCAAAATACCTTGCTACAATCAACGGTTTTGAACCGCTTCCAAAATAAAAATTGATTTTAGATTTATCAAATCGTCCAATTACAAATTCTTTAGTTTGTGTTTTTGAATGGATGAATACTTCATTCAATTCTGTTATTTGAGGTATTAATTCAACAATATTATGGATAGAATCTGCTTGAATTCGTTTGGTTTCGTAACCAATTGAAGAAAATACTACCGTTTTATTCACATTAGCTACATCCAGTTCAAATTCACCACTAAGTGTAGAAGTTGTTCCGATATTTTCATTTTCCGCCCAAATATTAACAAAAGGGATATTTTCTTTTGTTTCAGAATCAATAATTTTAGCCTTTATTTGACTAAAAAGTAAATTTGAATTCAAAAGTATTAGAGAAAAGAATAATTTTTTCATTTGCAAATAATTTTTATTAATAGTTGGTCTTTTGGTTTTAAAAAAATGACTTCAAGACGTAAGACTTCAAGAAATTGAAATCTTGAGTAAATAATTTTATCTCCAATTACATGGGGGACTTGTATTCAATATTTTTATGAACATCAAACTAGTCAAGCCAAAGGCATGATAACACAAATGCAATAACTAGCTTCACAATCCCGGTAACTATAGGGGCATTCTCGAAAGCAACTTCATTAGAAATCGTTCAATTCAACTCATTAACTCATTGGCACATTAGCACATTAGCACATTAGCTCATCGGCACATTAGCACATTAGCGAATTAGCAAATTAGCAAATTAGCTAATTAAAAAATCCCCGCTGCCGCACCACTTCATACAACACGGCTCCACATGCAACAGAAACATTGAGCGAATCGATTTCTCCTAACAAAGGCAATTTGGCTTTTTCGTCAACTACTTTGAGTACAGATGGATTGATCCCACGATCTTCTGCGCCCATGACGATGGCTACTCCACCCGACAAGTCAACTTCATAGATGGATTGTTCGGTTTTTTCGGTGGCAGCTACCACTTTGATTCCGGCGGCTTGCAAATAGTAAACGGCATCTTTGAGATGGTCTACTTTACACAAAGGAATTTTAAATATTGCCCCTGCGGATGTTTTGATACCGGCACCGCCTAGAGTTGCGCTCCCTGTTTTGGGTACGATAATCCCATCAACACCGGTACATTCGGCAGTACGGATAATGGCTCCGAAATTTCTCACATCGGTAATCTGATCCAACAATAAAAAAAGCGGTTTTTCCTTTTGCGCCACCACTTTTTCGACCAATGCTTCCAATTCCACATATTCCACAGGTGCCATCTTGGCTACAATACCCTGATGGTTTTGAAATTTGGTCAAAGTATTCAGTTTTTCCAAAGGCACAAAAGAAGTAGCAATCCCTTTTCTATTGATCATGCTGCTCAATTCCTGATAATTGGCACCTTGCAATCCGAGTTGTACATAAACTTTGTCTATGGGTTTGTCGGCTAATAAGGCTTCTTGAACGGCGCGTATGCCAAATATAAGTGTATTTTCTTCCATGTTGAATGATTTGTGTGGGGCAAAGGTAGGGTTTTTTGAAAAGAGAAAATAGAAAGTTGAAAATAGAATTTCAAAAAGCAGTTATAAAAAAAACGGCTGGCGAATGTACTTCACCAGCCGTTTAAAAAAGTTTGTGACTTTTTTAGATATCATCGAAACTTACATCGGTAAAACTTTCGCCTTCTTTAGTAGGTTCATCATCGTGATCTATGTGTTCGCGAGAAGGTTTGACAAAATCATCTTGATGGCGTTCTGAGATTACAACATCTCCTTTATTGGAAACGATAAAATCAGTGGCAGCGTCCAATTGCTCTCTAAACTCTTTAAAATCTTCTTTGTATAAAAAGATTTTGTGTTTTTTGAAATGAAACGATCCGTCTTCAGATGAGAATTTCTTACTTTCGGTAATGGTCAGGTAATAATCTCCCGCTTTGGTTTCTCTTACATCAAAAAAGTAAGTTCTTCTTCCAGCTCTCAGTATTTGAGAGTAAATTTCTTCATGTTCATTAAAATTGCTGTCGCTCATAATGCTTAAATTAATTGTTCTAAATTCATTTTCAATCCCGATTTTCCCGATTTCTCGAGCGGTCACACAAACCTACATAAAAAATTTATTCTGATAAACTTTATTGCTGCTTTTTTTCTGAATGGGAATAACGATCCACAATGGAGCATTTTACATCTACAATTACACTTTTAATCATTTTTTTGTATTTGTTCGTCAAATAGATAGCGATAATACCCCTCTTTTTGAAGCAATTCCTGATGGGTTCCTTCTTGTAAAATCTTTCCCTGTTCCAATACCAAAATTTTGTCGGCGTGTTGGACACTTGATATTCGATGGCTGATGATGATGACATTGTGTCGCGGACTCAAGGCTCTGAGAAACTCCAATATTTCACTTTCGGTTTGGGTATCCAATGCACTCAAACTATCATCCAATATCAATATTTTTGGATTCTTAAGTAAGGCTCTGGCTATAGCCATGCGTTGTTTTTGCCCACCCGAAAGGGTTACACCTCTTTCACCTATCAGGGTTTGGTAACCATCACTAAAACTCATAATCGTATCGTGCAGAGCAGCTCTTTTGGCGATAGCTATGATTTCATCCATCGTAGCATTTTCATTTCCGATTCTCAAATTATTTTCAATTGTATCAGAAAACAAAAAGGCATCTTGTGGAACGACACCGATATGGGCTCTCAAGGTTGTAAGATTCATGTCTTTGATAGGGATATCGTCAATTTCTATTTGACCGGCTTTCACGTCATACATACGGGTAAGCAAAGCCGCAATAGTAGATTTCCCCGAGCCAGTTCGACCCATTATAGCCAATGTTTTCCCTGCTCCTATTTCAAAACTCACATTTTGAAGTGCTAAATCTTCTTTGTCTTCATACTGATAAGATACATTTTTGAAGGCAATTTTCCCTTTAATTTCAGTTGGATATGGAATCTCGGGATGGGGATAATCATTGATAATATCGGGAGTTTCCAACAAAAAGGCATTGATCCTCTTTTGTGAAGCTTCGGCTTGTTGAATGATAGCCGTCACCCAACCCAATGTTGCTACCGGCCAAGTAAGCATATTAATGTAGATGATAAATTCGGCGATTACACCCAAAGTCATTTTACCTTCGATGTATTGCATACCACCTATATAAATGACTAGAATATTACTCATTCCGATCATCAAAATCATCATGGGAAAAAAGAGCGCTTGGGTTTGATACAAATGAATATTTTTGACTTTGTTTTCTTGGGTAAGGGTTTCAAATTCATCTTGTATGGCGGTTTCCAATGCATACGCTTTTAATACACCTATTCCCGAAAACATTTCTTGCGTAAAAGCGGTCAATTTGGATAAGTTTTCCTGCACAATACGGCTTCTGTCATTGATCATTTTGCTCAAAACAAAAATAGTCACCGACAGAATGGGTAGCGGTAAAAGTGTATAAATGGTTAGATGCCAATCGATGCGAAACATATTGTATATGGTTACCACAAAGAGTACGACCATGTTCATTGAATACATGATGGAAGGTCCCAGATACATCCGCACTTTATTGACATCTTCGGTAATGCGGTTCATGAGGTCTCCGGTGCGATTGCGTTTGTAAAAGGACGCTGAAAGTTTTTGATATTGGATGTAAATCTCATTTTTGAGGTCAAATTCAATCAATCTCGACATGACAATGAGCATTTGACGCATAAAAAAAGTAAAAATTCCAGAAGCCAATGCTAAGAGGACAATCCAAAAGATATTGTGCAAAAGAATTGTTTTGACAGTAGCCAAATCTGTAATACTACCTTTGTGATAAGCATCGACCACATCTAGGGATTTGCGAATAAAAGGAGGCACTTTTACTGCCAAGATATTGGACAAAACCGTAATGAGTAAGCCTATAAACAGTCTGTATTTATATTGTAAAAAATATTTATTGAGATGTAACAATGCCTTCATAGAGAAAAATTCTTTTCTGTAAAAAATGAATCGATGCTGGTTTATAGGTATTAACGTATTAAAAATCAACCTCAATATCGTTGCGATTCAGCTTGAAAAAAGTAATGCACAAATTAAAACAAAAATTGCATACATTTCATTCAAATGTTTACTTTTGCCCTAGTATTTAAAGTCTATCTTTTTTCATCTATTTGAAACGGAGAGACCTTAACGCCAAAACCCTTTTAATTAGTTCTTTAACAATGATTAACCGCAGACACATACGTATCAAAGTGATGCAATCGGCTTATGCCTTACTTCTATCTGAAAATGATAAATTGGACAGCCAAGAGAAATTTTTATTGGAAAGCATAGAAAAATTACATCAATTGTACGTCTTGCAATACAAATTACTCATTGCTTTGCATCAAAAGGCTACTGAATTTTTTGATGTTTCACAACACAAACACATTTATTCCGGTGACATATCAGAGACCAGTTCCAATTTTGTAAAGAACAAGATATTACTTCAGTTTAAGAACTCGGTTTCTTTAGCCAATTATCCAGTAAAGAAAAAAGATACCGATTGGCAAAACTTTCCCGAAATAGTCAACATCATATGGAGTCAGATATTGACTTCCAAATCATTTACCAAATATTTAAAAATCGAAAATCCAGATTTTTACGCCGATAAAAAATATATACAAACGTTGTACAAAGAAATCATTGCACCCAATGAACATTTGGCAGAATTATTCGAAAGCGAAGTCATAACCTGGATAGATGACATTCCATTTGTCAATACTTGGATTGTCAACAATCTGAATCTCATGACTCCAACCGGAACTTTCATACTTGATCCATTGTATAAAGATCCCGATGATAAAGATTTTGCCTTGCAATTGTTTCGTAAAACCATTTTGAATTACAGTAAATATGAAATCGAAATTGATGGTAAAACACCCAATTGGGATTCAGAACGGATTACTAAAATCGACAAATTATTGATGGTTATGGGAATCGCTGAATTTTTGAACTTCCCATCCATTCCAACCAAAGTTACCATCAACGAATACATCGAATTGGCAAAAGATTATGCCACTCAAAAAAGTAGTTTTTTCATCAATGGCGTGTTAGATAAAATCGTCGAAGATTACAATAAAGAAGAAAAAATTCAAAAAGTAGGTCGAGGTCTTTTGTAGTAATGGGTTTTTACTAAATTTGCTGCGTTCAGTGACCTTATTAATAATGACAGCATAAGCTTATCTAAATAATTAAATAATTAAAAACATGAACTCAAAATTAAACATCTTATTCGTAGCTTTTTTAGCTATATCCTTAATTTCTTGCAAACAAAATGCAGCTGATAAAATTGAAGATGCCGATGCAGCCTATGCCAAAGAAAGAGCTCGTTTGGCCAAAGTTGGTTTCCCTGAAATGACTTTTACTTCCATGGAATACGATTTTGGAACGGTAAACGAAGGCGATAAAGTATCCGGTTCATTTGAATATACCAATACCGGAAAAAGCGATTTGATCATTACTTCGGCTAAAGCTTCTTGTGGCTGTACAGTTCCCGAATACGACAAAGATAAAGCCATCAAACCCGGAGAAAAAGGGAGTTTGAAATTTGTATTTGATACACACGGCAAACCGGAAAAACAAAACAAATCCATCACCATTACTTGCAATACCAAAAATCAACAAGAGGTTGTCAACATCAAGGGTTATGTAAATCCTAAATCGGGAACGATCTTAACAAAATAAAAAATCTTTCAAAAAATGCTGAAATCAAGTACCGTGATGTTACATGAGTAAGAAAAAGTTTTTTAACTATAAACCTTAAAACAAACAAAATGGAGCAATTATTATCAAATCCTATTTTACCTTTCGTATTACTTTTTGCGGTTATGTATTTCTTTATGATCAGACCTCAAATGAAACGTCAAAAAGCGGAAAGAACTTTTCAAGACAGCATCAAAAAAGGAAGTAAAATAGTTACAACCAGTGGTATGCACGGGAAAATTGTTGAAATCAATGAAACTGACGGTACCTTGGTAATTGAAACGCTTTCAGGTAAAATCAAATTTGAAAAATCGGCTGTTTCTATGGAATTGAGCAAAAAATATCAAAACGCTACCGAAGTATAGTAGTGAGTTGATTGATTGGATGAAGTAATTTGGGTAATGTTGCGTTTTCTTTCTCTGCAGATTGTCGACTCAATTGATACCAATATTTCTCTAAAATACTTCCAATAAAGACATTTAGAAATTTTCAAAAAGTGAACTTTTAAACGGTTCACTTTTTTTGTACCTTTATCTTTTTTAAAAAATACATATTTTGCCAAAGTCAGAAAACATCAGGAAAGTGAAATACTTTAGAAAATTCAGATTATTTCTGAGATTCTTGGTATTGTCGATACTGCTTTGGATTTTCATAACCTTAACCGGAAAATTCTCCTATTGGACTACTGTTCGTCTAGAAATCAATCAAAATCTAAAAGACCGTTTTCTACAGGAACAACCAGCCGAAAAGGTAATTGTAAGGGTAAAAACCAGTGGTTTCAATCTGATTTATCTGTACTTCTTCCCCAAAAAGATGACCCTACAAACATCCGATTTTAATGCAGGAAATAACTTTCAGTTTTATTATCTACCCAATCGCAATCTACCCAATATCCAAAAACAATGGAAAGATCCTACGATTGAGGTTTTTCAAAAAGACAGTATTTTTATCGCATTGGGAAAAATGAAATCCCAAAAAATTGCCGTTAAATCACGTGTCAAAATCAATCTAGAATCAGGTTATGGTTTGAAAGATCCAATTGAATTGATTCCCGATTCCATTTGGGTAAGCGGTCCCGAAAAATACTTAAACCCTATTCAAAGTGTTCAAACTCAAATAGTGGAACATAAAGCCATCCAATCTGATTTTCAATGGCAAGTAAATCTTGATTTGAATCAGGAGGTATATCGTTACTTGAAATTTAGTGATTCAATCGTCCAAGTCAAAGGTACGGTCAGTAAATTTACCGAAATAAAAATTACTTTACCTATATACATCAATACCAAAGTAAGCAATCAAAAAGTGGAATTATTTCCCAAAACGGCTGTTTTGTATTATCAAGTGAGTTTTGAAAACCAAAAGAAAATCAGTCCGTCTGATTTTGAAATTTCGGTTACAATTCCTCAAGTCAATGGTTCCAAACTGACCATGCTCATTCCACAACTCACCCAAAAACCCGATTTCATTAAAAATTACCGAATTGAACCTAGTTCTGTAAATTATTTGATCTATGAATAACAAAACCAAAATCATAGGACTTACAGGTGGTATCGGAAGTGGTAAAAGCAGTGTTTTACAACTTTTTAAAAACAAAGGAATTCCGGTATACGTTGCCGATATTGAGGCCAAGTTGCTCATGCAAAATGAACCTCAGATTATTCACAAAATCAAAGCGGTATTTGGCGAAAATTCTTATGAAAATGGAAAATTAAACCGTTCCTACTTAGCTGCAGAAGTTTTTACTGATCCCGAAAAGTTAAAACTTCTCAATGCCATTGTTCATCCGCATGTTCAAAGTCATTTTAAAAAATTTCTAACACTCGTTGATTCGCCTTTTGTCATCTATGAAAACGCCATATTGTTTGAAAATGGATTTGATAAAATGTGTGAATACATCATATTGGTGACTGCTCCCATCGATCTGCGCATTCAAAGAGTTATCAGACGAGATGGATGTACTGAACAACAAGTATTGGAGCGGATGCAAAATCAATGGACAGATGCTCAAAAAATCCCCCTATCCCATTACATCATAGAAAATGTGGATTGGAAAATAACCGAAGCAGCCGTTGAAAGAATTTTTGAAGAATTGCTGTACAAATTCCAAAAATCTGTTATCGATGAGATCGATTTAGATTTTGAAGAATTTTAAGGGTTTCAGTCCATTGGATGTTTGAATGTAATAAACTCCTGAAGCCAAAGTTTCAATATTTAAAGTCGTATTTGTACTGGTAAAAACTGCTGTTTGGACGGTTTGTCCCATTTGATTCATCACTTCATAAGTACTGCCCAATTGACTTTCCGAAATGCTGATTCTAATCAGATCACTACTTACATTGGCCGAATCAAACCGCACGTAATCTTGGTAAGTCACCTGTTGAATATCCAAGGTTTCAGGCGTTTCAAATTCCATGACGATAGGCACATGATCACTCATATTGACCAATAAATTGCGCAATTCCTGCGAATAAGTACCCGAACAATCGGGATTGCTAATATATGAATTGTAGCAATTGCCATTATTACCATACGATTTGTAGGTATTGGGAACGTAGTATAAAAGGGGCGAAGATCTGAAATTCTGTGACATCATGAGAAAATCAAATCGGTCGTCCAAACCACCGGTAACGCCATCCCAACCACCATCTGCAGCTTGAAATTGACCGTTGGAAACCAAAGGAGATTGCGTATGTATGGCTGTAAACGCTGAATGACTGGACCAATCGCCGGGTGCATTGATAGGATCTTCCATGACAATGTGATTGGTGACATCCAAAATTTCCTGATACGCCGGTTCGTCACTGTTGTATAAATTAAAATCTCCCGTAAAAAGAACAAACCTGTCGGTAGGTAAACTTTCGAGATAATTGGTAAATTGTTGCACCATTTCCAACCGCTTGATTTCATTGGTATATCCGGTACTAGCTTTTAAATGTGTAACAAACACATCCAACATGATTACTTCGTCAGCATTGAGTTGGAAGACGTAATGATTGATATCACGCACGTCGGTATAGATGATATCCTGATATACCAAACTCATTTTCTGTTGGTTGTAAAAAACCAATTGTTGCAAATTATCGTAAGGATTGGATTGATTGGGCGCATAATTGGCTCGGTTGTAGCGATTGTCGGGTGTTGCCAATGCCGTTTGAAGAACCATATCGGCTCCAATAGCACTTTCCAACTCGCACACCATCAACAAGTCGGGTTGGTACGTATCCAAAATGCCTTTCAACACCAACGTCCGATCTGTAAAAGTTCCGCTGGCTTCATCGTAAACCAAAGTTCCCGGAAAATGCATGAGGTTGTATGTCATGACTTTGATACGGGTTTGATTGTAGGCAACCAAACTCCATAGAACCAAAACCAAAGAGAAGATGTTTTTCAACCTAAAAGGTCTTTTAAAATCAAGTAGTATTTGTATAAAAAAGTCCACTGTCAATGTATAAATGGTAAAACTAGAAATTAGGCGACAGATTGTATTTTTCGTAAAATTTTACAAAATGTTCAACGGCTTCATCGGCGGTATCAACCAGACGGAATAAATTGAGATCTTCTTCGCTGATACTCTTCTCGACAATTAAAGTGTTTTTGATCCAATCCAACAAACCACCCCAATATTGAGAATTCACCAACACAATGGGAAAACGACCTATTTTCTTGGTTTGAATCAAGGTAATGGCTTCAAACAATTCGTCCAAAGTACCAAAACCACCCGGCATGACCACAAATCCTTGCGAATATTTGATAAACATGACCTTTCTGACAAAAAAGTAATCAAACTCTAAGTTTTTATCCCGATCGATATAAGGGTTGAAATGTTGCTCAAAGGGCAATTCGATATTCAAACCCACAGAAACACCTTTCCCTCTATGTGCGCCTTTGTTTCCGGCTTCCATGATACCGGGTCCACCTCCGGTGATAACCCCAAAACCGTTTTGGGTCAGTTGAAACGCAATTTCTTCTGCCATTATATAATTGGGATGTTCAGGTTTGGTACGAGCCGATCCGAATATGGTCACACAAGGACCGATACGACTTAATCTTTCGTAGCCTTCCACAAACTCCGACATTACTTTGAATATGGCCCACGAATCGTTGGTTTTGATTTCGTTCCAGGTTTTTTGTTTGAATTTATCTCGGATGCGTTTTTCTTCGTCTGTCATGGATGGGTTTGAAGTTTAAAGTTTAAAGTTTAAAGTTTAAGGTTCGGGTTAAACACTTGTAGAAATTTTAACCGGTGAAGTTGGTTTAAAATGTATGAATTGCTTGTTTTTGTTTATGATAAAACATTACTATTGACAAGTAGTTATATCAAACTTTAATTTTGAATGATGAATGAGTTGAATTGTGAAACGATACCGTTACCTTTTCTTTTTTTTAAAAAGAGCAAGGGAACAAAAGTACTATAAAAGTAGATGCTAGAGAAGAAAGCCGGCTTTTTTTCAATCTTCTTGAAGCAGAAATTGCAAGGGAATAGCCAATCGTCCGCTCCAAGCTTTTTCATTGTGACCATCGTTTTCGAAAACCTTGAAATTCAAATGAGCTTCAGGATAGTCTTTATTGCGGATAATCGTATTGATAAAAGATTGAGTAGCTTCATAATCGGCATCGCTTTCTCCGGTGCCATAGTCCATGTAAATTTTGGAAGTGGAATAGGACAGATGATCGATCAAATAGGTAAAAGTAGCCATGGGAAATTCGTAATGAGGCGTAATCATGCTCAACCAAGCTGTGGATAGGCAAGCCACACCACCAAACACTTCGGGATATTTGACTACAGCATGGATACTAATCAAACCGCCCATACTGGAACCCATCATATAGGTATGTGCCGCATCGGTATAGGTGGCATAATGTGCATCGATGTAAGGTTTGAGTTCCTCAACTACAAATTTCAAATAGGCATCTCCTTGAGCGCCTAGATTATTACAATATTTTTGGGAAAAATCGGTTTGAATCTCTGTGGATACGTTTTCAAAAATCCCATTGGGTAAATATTCCGAAATTCGATCGGCTCCGTTATTCCAAATGGCAACTACCAATGTATTTTGAATTTTATGTTCTCTCATCAAGGCTCCTATGGTTTCATCTACTTGCCACTCTTGATGGTTCCAAGTTAGCAAACTATCAAACAGCATTTGACCATCGTGCATATACAACACGGTGTATTTTTGAGTCGCATCATAACCCGGTGGCAACCACACATCCACATGCCGACTTTTTACATATTGAGAAGGAAAGTTTTCCAACCGATTCATTGCCCCCACACTCAATTGAGGCATTTCTTGGGCGTTAGCATTTAAAATGAAAAGGCTACTGAGCAGGAAAAAAAAACAGGTTCTATACATGCTGAAATGATTTAGAAAATGGAAATTCGTTTTAGAAAAGGAGTTCAAATTTAGGAAAATAAGTTGGATAAGAAAAAAATGATTCTAATAGAGATAACCATCCTAAAGACCCTTTTCAAAGGAATGGAATTTGAGAACACATTGGAAAGACTTTTCATCATCGAAAAGATTCTCCCGATTAATCTATTTTAACCTCCAACATCCATAACCCATCATCCAGCATCCAACAAAACCCATTTTTCCATTCCAATCCAACCTATGTTAAAAATAATTTTATATTTTTGGAATATTGTAATAAGAGTTTAAAATTGCCCCTAGCTTATGTATTGGGTGGGGATTAGGTGATTTTAGAGCGCATATAAAAAAGTTAGCGGTTATAGCAATACATGACGAATTCAATAACGCATTACAACAAAATGAAGTTAAACAATAAAGTATATGATTAAGAAATATTCGGTTTTGATAAGTTTGTCCATTTCTGTGATTTTAATGGTTATTGCATCCTTAGTTTATCCGGGCGGTTCAGTGTTTGACCAAAATTCCATAGGGTTTGACTGGTCAAAAAATTTTATTAGCAATTTATTTGAAACAAAAGCTATAAATGGTTCAGAAAACCCCAGCTGGATTTGGGCAACTATTGGAATGGCTTTCTACTCAATTGGTCATGGAATTTTTTTCATCAATATGTCAAAAAAGATTTCTACAAGATTTTGGGCTAATGTTTTAAAATTTATTGGAGTTACCAACATTATTCTTATTTTCTTAATTGCAACATCTTTTCATGACTTAGGAGTAATATCAATCATTTTAACACTGTTTGGTTTGTTTACGATTACAGTATTTATATTTAAGTCAAAACTTCATTTACTTAAATTATTATGTATTATGTGCTTATTGACTTATTACAGTTTCTTTTTCTTTTATGGTTTTGGTTACATGGGTTTGACTGTCATAATGCAGAAAGTATATATTGTAAGCTCGATGCTATTAATTTTAGGATTAGAGTATTATACCAAATATGAAGACTTTATACAAATTAAAGCGATAGAACAAAAAATATAAGTAACGACCACACATCAACAGTTTTGCAAGACAAGAGGTATTCGTCCTTCAATAAGAGTAAAGTGTTAAATCCAAGCTTAATGCTTCTAATGAAGTGGATACTTGAAGGGAAAAATCCAAATGGAAATGATTGTACAAATAATGAAAGTAATGAAATTGGAACATTTAGGGCTTAAGAAAAAAACAAATGAACTATTCTTACTTATAGGTTGGTAATCAAAATGATTATGAAAGAAATCAAATAAAATACGAATAAACTTTATCAAGACAACCGCTACTCCTCCCCCATCCGTTCCAGCTCCATCTTTTCAGACAATCGCTTCAATACCAAAGGCACTACCTCAGTCTTCTCATTTCGCTTTTTGAAAAAGGGAAACAATTCAGTTTCAGATTTCATGTGGTCTTTGAGGTTGACAAATTTATTGGTTCCCAATAAAACCAATTTTCCTTCGTCAAATAAATGCTGTTCTTTTTCAGCCGATTCAACTATCTTTTTCTGTATCGTTCCAGCCTTAATCTGTTTCAAAATACCTCCCGATTTATCGATATCCTTCAATAATTCCAGCGCTTTTTTAGCCAATTCAAGGGTAATTTGCTCTATGTAATAACTGCCCGTGGCGATTTGCTGTGCTTCTTTCAGATTGTTTTCTTCTCTCAACATGATGAGTTGGTTGCGGGCTATGCGTTCGCTAAATGCATTGGATTTCTTAAAGAATGCGTCATAGGGTAGCGAACTCACCACTTGGGAACCACCCAAAACCGCACTCATATTTTCAGTGGCGGTTCGTAATATATTGACATTGTAGTCGTACAAAGTCTTGTTGCGCAACGTAGGCTTGGTAAACAATTGTGCTGGACTCTTCAATCCGTGAACAGCTGTCAATTGTTGCCACAAATATCTAAAAGCTCTCAATTTAGCGATTTCAAAAAAGTAATGACTGCCGATTCCAAAGTTAAAACTGATGTCTCCCGAAATGCGGTTTCCATATCTATTCAAATATTCTTGTCCGTGTGCCAATGCGTAGGCTATTTGCTGCACGAGATTGGCTCCTGCATTTTGATACAGCGATGCATCAATCAACAAGACATTGTCTTTTTTGAGCTCGTCCAAAACAGACCCAATTTGATCAAAATCTTGTTTTTCATTGATAAACCAATTGCCTGTAACCAATAAATGACCGATGGGGTCAATTTGCAATTCGATGGGAATGCCGGGAAATGATGCTCTCAAACTACTGATGAAATGCGGCGCCAAATAATGCAATTGAAAAACTATTTTTTTGACTTTGGTGGTAGCAAAGTTTTGTAAAAGTACATCGGCATCAAATCCGCTTGGAGCTATAAATATAATACTTTCAGCCCCTTTTTCGATGGCATCCAAAGCTATTTTATTGGCAATACCCTCATTGTCG
>JADZFW010000089.1 GCA_020854235.1 Flavobacteriaceae bacterium | reverse complement strand
CTCACTTTTTTTGTTTTTTTGGTTTGATATTTAAATGAATTCTCTCAAATAATATTCATTTTATATTTTAATATAATATTTTTATATAAATATTTTGTATTGTTTATTTTAAATGTTCTTTATTAAAGTTTTAAATCATGAAAAATTTCGTATTATTGATTGGATTGATGATGTTTTTTCAATCCAATATTGCTCAAGAAAACGAGCAATCTCCGGAACCAAAAGGAAAGTGGAAGGTTTCTAAGGAATATGATGATCAAGGAAACATGATTTCTTATGATTCTGTTTATGTTTGGTCATCAGGGCCTATCGAAGGATTTGATTTTTTTAAATCAGATTCGACAAGGCTTCCATTTAGGGGATTTATTAGAGATTTTGAAATACCTAAATGGGAAGCGTTTGAAAATGACAGTTTGCGTTTTGCTATCAAAGATTTTTTCAAGGGTTTTGAATTTCCCGAATTCGATCATTCCTTTCAATGGACTCCATTTGAATCGGATTCCTTATTTTCTTTCCGAAAAGACGATCCTTTTTTCTCGTTGGATCAGTTGGATTTGAGAAAAGAATTGGAAGCCATGAGGAAGCAAT
The DNA here is from genome assembly GCA_020854235.1 of Flavobacteriaceae bacterium. Classification (GTDB taxonomy): domain Bacteria; phylum Bacteroidota; class Bacteroidia; order Flavobacteriales; family Flavobacteriaceae. The sequence goes on along the minus strand of JADZFW010000089.1, from coordinate 18,071 downwards.
TGGATCAATTGCAAGAGGAATTTGATAAACAACAAAAATCTGAGGCAACGGAACCCAAAAAAATCAAGGAACACAAGATCTAATGAAGAAACCCACTCCGACAAAAGTGGGTTTCATTTTAAACAGGCATTGCAATTTTTTTACCCCTATTTTTTAGTATGTAAAGTGTTGATTTTATTGTGTATAATATTTTGGACTTGATGTATTATTTTTTATAGACAACGAAAGTAAATTCGGAATCCACCTTTGTTCCGGCTATATTCCAAATAAATACATCGAAATAATCCAGATTTTTTGAAATGGTTGCGATTTGTGGTTGTGTAAAGTCGGTTACGGTTGTAATCACTGAGTAATTCTCATCAATAGCCGTATTTGAAAAAGTAACCCTATACTGACCGGTGGCAACTTTGAAAGTAGTAAATCCATTTGAAGAAGATGTTGTATTTATGGTTCCATCGGTATTGATGTACCCATAAGCATAGGCTTTCATATCAGCATCTCCTGAGTCTGTGGAGGTTACTTTGTTTAAAACTTTTAAATTTTGACTTACCTGAACATCACCTTCAAAATAGCCTGCATAACTACCCGATTTAGTGGAAGAACCATACACTGCATATAAAGTTCCGCCTGCGGTTGGGCTCATATAATTAAAGGAACCATATTTCGTTCCGGTACCTGTATTGGTCACTAAATTGTAATCGGCAAATAGGATGGCATTTCCAGACCCTGATATTTCATTGTAAATTCCATAATGATTTGCTGATCCACTGCCACTCAACACGTTTCTTACCCCATAATGATGTCCATTTCCGGAATTAGAGATGATATTGGTTAATCCATAGATGTCATTATCACCCGTTCCGCTCATGGAGTTTGAAACCCCGAAAATAGGACCTGAACTATTGGAAACAAATTCATTTTGGAGTCCATATTTAAACCCAGAACCGGTATTGGTAAAATAGTTGTGAATTCCCCATAAAGTTGAAGTATTGGATCCTGTAATAAAATTATATAATCCATGAGCAGATGTTCCGGATATATTGATATCATTTTTAATGGCATATTGGTTGTTTCCACCTGTATTATCCAATACATTGTATATATTGTATTGATTTCCTGAGCCTTGTCCTGTCAATTTATTATAAAATCCATATCGATTTCCGGTTCCGGGACTATTGATTTCATTTTGAATGCCATAAACATCTGCATCGGTTGTTACAGCAATGTTTTGATACGTTCCGAATTGTTTCCCGGCAGCTGTCCCTGAAAGTTTATTATATTGTGCGTAATGCCAACCGCTGCCTATACCACTTAATTCGGTTCTGTTACCAAAATGAGCTTGATTCCCTGAATTAGAAATATTGACAAAATTCCCAAATTGAACACCCGTACCTGATCCTATTAATTCTGAATAGGTGCCGTAATGGGTTCCTGTATTATTTCCTGAAAGTGTGTTTTTCAAGCCGTAATGTTCGGCGTTTCCAAGTGCATTTTCAATGACATTATAAGTTGCTGTTTGAGCACCCGTACCATTCCCCGATAACTTACTAAAACTACCAAAATGTGCTCCAGTGCCGGATCCATTCAATTCATTTTTGAGACCGATATGTTCGTTATTTCCGGAATTTACAATTTGGTTGAGTATACCGGTTTGTTTACCTGAACCACTTCCTATAATTGTATTAAAGTTGGTAGTATTATCACCTGATGAAGTAGTAACTATTTCGTTTTTGGTTCCCATATTTTCAAAGCTACCGGTATTTTCTATTTTGTTATATGTACCAAACATTGGAGCATTGGTAATAGAAAGTTCATTGTAAATTCCACATCTCAAACCTGAGCCCAAACTCGCCAATTTGTTATAGGTACCATATTGAGCATCATCACCTTGTACTTGAATTTCGTTGTAAGTACCATATTGCTTGTTGGTACCTACACCACTTATCAAATTAAAAGAACCAAAATTTCTAGATTGACTACTACTAGTTATTTGAGATCTAAACCCAATATGATCAGCGTTGGAAGAATTGTTTATAATGGCATAGTTTGCCATTTGCATACCAGTACCTGATCCTGATAATTCTGTATAATTTCCTATGTGAAAACCGGAACCATTGCCTGAAATTTCTATTTTTTGTCCCATATGTAAACCATTTTGTCCGTTGGTGATCTTCACATAATCTCCCGATTGTTCTCCTGTACCATTTCCGTTTAGTTCCGTATAATTTCCGTAATGAGCTCCACTACCCGTTCCGGCTAAGATATTGGCAGTTCCGTAATGCGTGGCATCTCCAGTATTATTGTTAAAATTATAAGTTCCAAATTGCCATCCGGCACCGTCTCCGGAGTTTAAATTATGAGTGCCAAAATGGGTTCCATCTCCACTTCCCGACAAAACATTCCTAGTTCCGTAGTGAAAATTATCGCCGGTGTTTGATATTTGATTGACGCTGCCTTGTTGCGGACCCGTACCTGAACCGGTCAAATACACTTGATTTCCTGTATGAAAACCAGAACCTGATCCACTTATACTGGATTTATAGGCTGTGTGTTCAATATTATTATTATTGGTTATTTCTGTAGAAACCCCTGTTTGTAATCCCGTGCCATTTCCCATCAATTGAATAGATAATCCTTGTTGTTCGGCGTTTGAAACGGCAGAATTATTGATTTTCATTCCGTAGGTAGGTGCGTAGCTCACCAAATTATTGGAAATATTCAAGGTAGTATTGTACATCGCTGTTTCTACTCCCATTTGAGCGGTTGAGTTTTCGGCACCTACAATTAATTTACCGGTATGGTAAATAGCATCCGTATTATCATCAGCAGGTATAGTGGTGCCAACTTCATAAAAGTCCACATTTGAAATAATTTCCGGAGTATTGGTTAAATCATTGTAATTTCCTGATGTTGCCACATTTGCCAAAATCGGTGGATTAGTTAAATCGTTGTAATTTCCACTGAAATCATCATTTTGATTGCTGTCCCAATTGGTAAAATCGGGTAAATTGTTTAGGTCATTGTAATCGCCTGAAAAGTCATCCGAAGCGTTTGTATCTCCAGTGTTTATGATTTGCGTTTCAGAAATACTGATTCCATTTCCTGCTGTATAAGTTATGTTTTCGGGTAATGTTATCGTATTACCATTGCTGATGGTCAATTGATTGGACGATATGGATAAGGTTTGTAACTCATTGGTAACAGACGCATCTTGTTCGGTTGTAATATAACCAGGTTCATTGGCGAATGCCGATAATGAAGTGGGTTTACCCGTTAAATCGGTATAATCTCCAGTTAAAGCTACGTTTGCTAAAAGCGGTTTATTAATTAAATCATTGTAATTACCACTAAAACCATTTTCTGCATAATCAGCATATTTTGCATAAGGAACATATTGGAGTGCCGTCGTTCCAAAATCCATATAACCGGTTCCGGTATTTACTTGAACATTGATAAATTGGGAAGCACTCCAATCAATTTCTTCAAAGTTTCCTGAAACCAATTCACCTTCTCCAATATTGACAATGACAATTCCATGATCGTCAGTAGTGGTAATATGATATTCTTCGAAAACAGAATCATTTCCATTTTCAAGAATTCTAAAATATAATGTAACGGATTGGTTTTGAAGCACATTTCCGTTTTGAGCAATGACAGCTTTGTAATTGAAACCCGATTGAGCCCAGTTGCTCATGATGGCGCTAAGAATGAAAGAAACAAAAAGAAAATATTTTTTCATGGTATTTAGTTATTGAGCCCGCCTTGCTGGCGAGGTAGGTTATTGGGTTATTAAGTTAATAGATTATTAAATGAATAATAACCTATTGAATAGGTAATTAAAATACTTTTATTAAATAAATAATTTAGTTCTTAATCAGTTTAAGGTGCTTAAATTTTTTATTTTGATGATCGATTACTACAATGGCATACACTGCTGAAGAAAGATGAGCCAATTGGAGGGTAACTTCGTTGGGGATTTCTTCCAAGATGTCGATTTTTGGGATTTCCACCGATTTTCCGTTGAGATCATAGGCTTGGACTTCAATATTAGAATCTTCGGGAAAATGAATTGTAACCCAATCGGTAGCCGGATTTGGGTAAAAAGAAACGCCAAAAAGTTGGGAATAATCTTCTAGCTCAAGGCTGTTTTGCAAATCAGGAGCTATAAACCCTTCTGAAAAGTGAAAAGTAGCTACATTTGATTCTTGAATAGCGACTTCGCCAACGGTATAAATCATTTTATAATCGGCGTAGGCCATAGAATTTCCGCCACTATCAATACTTGACTTCAACAAGGTTGTTTGACTGAATAGACTTGCGTTTAATAATAAAAATGTCAAAAAAAGTGTTCTCATAATTTAGTTTTTTAAAAGATTAGAAATTAATATTACTTAATTGATTTATAAACAGTTAATATATAAAAATTGATTATTCAAATACTTTCTTATTGATTATTACATCATTGATTTTAACTTCAACTGAAAATTTTTGACCAATTAAATTTTTTAAAAGGTTTATTTGGATATAATCGGTTTTATTCATTTTAAAGAATTGTATTTCGGATTGCTTAAATTTTGATTCAATGATAATTTGTGCTTCGGCGATCCATTCATCAAATTGTATTGAGACAGATTGATTGTTCTTTGTAATTAAACAGGTCATGTTGTTTTATTTTGATGGGACAAAAGTAGATGAGTACCTTTGGGTGGACAAGTTTATTGGGTAAGCATAAGGTATGCAAATTTAGTGGGTTAGGTAATCAATTGGTATGCATAAAATCTATATAATTTTGATTAACAGATACATATGTACTTACAAATTGAATACAGTAATATGAAGTGTTGGTTTGCTTATATTTGTATTGAAAATAAAATATCAAACATGCTGCAATTTTCAAAATTACCTTTGATTATCCTTATATCCGGAATATTCGGTTATACATTAACTGGTTTTTCACAAAGTTCTCAAACAGAAAAACAGATCCTTTTTTTTAATAATAAATGCAAATCATTTTGGGAAAGTTCTTTAGATAGTTCTCTTTATTATGGAAATCGGGCAATCGCGTTAGCAGACGTGGTAAAAAATCAAGAAGAAGCATCCAAATCTCATTTATTCATGGGTGTAGCTTTGTTTTATCAAAGTCAATATGATCTTTCTATTCAACACCTCAAAAAAGGTTTGGAAATAGCTCAAAAAGGAAACTCAGCTTGGGCAGAAGGATTTGCCAACAATATGTTATGCATTCTTTATCGAAACAAAGCAGAATATAAAATGGCTTTGGAATATGGTTTAAAAACTGTAGAAATAAGAAAAAAAATGAAAGATACTATCAATTTGGCAGGAGCTTATCAAAATTTATCCAACATATACAGTATAACCGGAGATCCACAAACTGCTATTGATTATTTATCTAAAAGTATGGAATTGCATACCAATTTGAAAGATACTTTAAGTTTATCACAAGTGCAAGGAACTATTGCCAATTTGTATATTGATATGGGTGAAAATTTAAAAGCCGAAAAACTCTTACTAAAAGCCATGTCATTAACGTCTAAAAACACTGTAGATTACGCTGATTTCTCATTAAATTTAGGAACTGTTTATCAAATGCATTATCAGGATTATGTAAAAGCCGAAACATCGTATTTGGATGCATTGCGTATTTACGAAAGTATAGGAATAGAGAATGGGATAGGTATGGCATATGAAAATCTGGGAGAATTGAAACTTGAACAAAATAAATTAACACAAGCTATTGAATATCTGAAACTTGCAGAATATAAATACGAAAACAATCAAGATTCAACACAAATAGCTCACGTCAAATTATCTATTGGAAATTTTTACCTTAAAACTGAAAAATTAGATTCTGCACAAATATTTTTACACCAAGCTGTTGATATGGGTAGAACACGTAAATATTCCAAAGTAGTAAGTGAGGGATTGTTTTTACTTTACAAATTATACAAACAAAAAGGAGAGCTCAAACCATCATTAGGTTACTATGAACAATATACCCAACACAAAGATAGCCTGCAAAAGCAATTGATAGACAACCGTTTTGCATATTGGGATAATCAAATGAAAAGTTTGGAAAACGAGCAGGAAATCCAGCAATTGAAATACGATAAAGAAAGATTAAAATGGCGGGCTTCTCGATACTATTTCATGCTATTATTAATGTTTATAGTTTTGTTTTCAGGGATTGTTATTTACTATATGAAGCGAAAAAAAGATCGACAACTTGAAGAGAAAAAACGGGCTATTTTGGAACGGGAAAAGAAAATTGTAGAAGTAGAATTAGATTCTAAAAAACTGAAAGAAAAAGAGTTGGAGCAAGAATTAGAATTTAAATCGAAGCAATTGAGCACACATGCCTTGCATATGATGCAAAAGAATAAGATGTTACAGGAGGTAAAAACCCAAATGGAAGAGATGATTAATCATTCCAAAATTGAAAACAAACCAGATTTACGTAAAATCAACAGATTGCTAGACAATAATATTAAAACAGATAAAGAGTGGAAATTATTCAAGCTATATTTTGAAGAATTAAATATTGAATTTTTTAATAAACTCAAGCTAATAAACTCAAATCTTTCTCAAAACGAATTGAAAATGTGTGCTTTAACAAAACTAGGTTTTAACTTAAAAGAGACTTCTTCTCTTTTGAATGTAAGTATTAATACGATTAAAAATGCCCGCTACAGACTCAAATTAAAATTGGGAATAGGAAAAGATGATTCATTAAAGGAATTTATTGATAAATTGGAATAAAAAAAGTAGGGAAATACATATCATAGTTGTTTTACAATTGAGATACTTATTAAGTAAGAAAAAACATAAAAATCATTTAATCAAGGCAAAACATTTGTAAATTTGTTAACTTTTAAAAAATATTAATAATGAAAACATTTAAGATTGGAATTATCCTATTACTATCGAGTATTTATTTTATTTCATGTCAAAAAGATCCTGTAGAAACTGCCCTTTTTGCAGTACCACAAACGAAAAAATTATCAGAAATTAGAGCTAGTGTTGGGGTCAAATCAGCTCAAAGTACTGATTCAGACGGAAAGATATATGTAACTGAAAATCATTTATTTTACATAGCACAAGAAAATGGTGTTCACATTTTTAACAATGAGAATCCTCAATCTCCAGTAAATGTTGCATTTTTAGCTATAGAAGGTGTTCATGATATCGCTGTTAAAGGAAATTATCTCTTTGCAGACAATTTTGTGGATTTGTTGGTTTTTGATATTTCCAATTTATCCGAAATAACTTTGGTTAAAACTTTGGAGAACACTTTCATTTTCAATCCAGAATACCCAGAAGGTGTAGAATACTATGCTTGGGATGTATATCCTGGACAGGATGAGATAATCGTTGGTTATACTATTGAAACACGACCAATTCCGGATGATCAATATATTTATACGATGGAAGGAGCCTTGTCAGATATGGCTGCATCTTCAGGAAACGGTGTTGGAACCGGTGGTTCATATGCCCAATTTCAAATCAATAAGAATGCCTTGTATAAAGTTGATAAATATAAATTAAATGTTTACAATATTGCTGATCCTATGCAGACCTTTTTTGATAAGGAAGTTTATGTAAACAGTTGGATGGGAGGAGAATTAGAAACATTATTTAAGCAAAAAGAATTTTTGTTTGTTGGTTCCACACAAGGCATGTATGTAGTCAATGCTGTAGACGAATTTAATCCTACTTTTATAAGTGGATTTTCGCATGCAACAGCATGTGATCCTGTAGTGGTATGGGATGAGACGGCTTATATAACCGTTAGGGGTGGAAATACTTGTGGTGCTATTCAGGATCAGGTTAATGTTCTCAACATATCCAATATAGAAAATCCTGTTTTACAATCTACTTACTTATTACATCAGCCTTATGGATTAGGGGTAAAAGGAACGACATTATATGTTTGTACCGGTAATGAGGGTTTGAATGTTTTCAATGCCTTGGATAGTTCCAATTTAATTTTAGCAAATCACTACAATGTTAATGTAACAGATGTCATTCCACTTGACACACATTTAATTCTAGTTGGTCCCAATAAAGTGATTCAAATGAATTATGGAACTGATTTTACTTTAACACCGATTAGTGAAATCAATTTTTAAAAATATATTAAACTAAAAAGGTTGTCAAGTTTGACAACCTTTTTTTTTGGTGAAGTTATACTATAAGTTTTTACTATTAATATATACAATTTCAATACTATATTCTTATTGAAGTTAACTTATTTTAAGGGGTTTTAAGGAATTATTATTCGAGCGTTGATGTTGTTTGTTAATTAGGGTTAAAAATTAAATGACGCCCTTTATATGTGTTATTTTTTATTTTGTATCACATAAATAAGTGAAGAATACTCATTATTGCATATCGCTTTAAAATTTGATACCAATCCAATCCAAAATGCTTTAAGGAAACATGGTTTAGTATTTTTGTATTTTTCAGAAAGTAGTGAAACGTAAAATGAATCAAAATACATAGGTTTGGTACACAACACTTTCATCTCATGTTGAGAAAAAATGATTTTCATTGAATTTTGAGAAAAATGCCATAAATGTCTTGGGACATCATAAGCAGCCCAAAACTTACCATAATAATTGGCATCGTAAGCATTGTAATTGGGTACTGCAATAATTAGAATACCATCAGGATGTAGCATTTTTTTAATGGATGTAATATAATCATCATAATTGGGGATGTGTTCCAATACATGCCAAAGCGTAATTATATCAAAATATTGCATTGGTTGATTGATGAGTAAATCATTTAAATTCTCAAAGATTGAAACGTCAGTTCCCAATTTATTTTGAGCTAAAGCTGATGCTTTTTCATTGGGCTCTACTCCTACTATATTCCAACCTTTGCGCTGAGCAGTATATAAAAAATCACCAGTACCACACCCTATATCTAACAAATTACGATTTTGAACTTTATAAGAATCAATTAGTTTGAGTTTCGAACGTAAGGTGTACTTTTTTATTTGTTGATACAATTTATCAAAAAGAGAATGATTTGAATCAGTATGTGAAATATAATCATCACTTTTATAGTAAGCAGGCAGATCGTGTATACTAGGAACTGGTGAAGTGGCATATAACTCCAAATCAGGATTATAAATCAAGCTGAATGATTCTTTTGATACAGAATAATCAAGTAGTGAAATATTGGGTTTATTAGGTTTCAATTTTAAAAAATAATTGTTACATGTTTATATAAATATTACTGGTGAAATCTCAAAATGTTTCACGTGGAACATTACCTTCCAAGGTGTATTAAAAGAACTGATATATCACTTGGTGAAACACCACTAATTCTGCCAGCTTGAGAAATTGAAGTTGGTCTAATTTTTGACAGCTTTTGTCGCGCTTCAATTGAAAGTGAATTTATTTTATTAAAATCAAAATGTTCGGGTATCTTCAAATTTTCCAACCGAGTAACTTTATCTGCGGTGTTTTGCTCCTTGTTGATGTAACCAGAGTATTTTAAATGTATGGCTACCTGCTCAATTACATCTTGTTTTATTTGATTATTCTCAATAAAATTTTGCACCAAAGGAAAGGTTAAAATGTCATCCATAGTCAATTGTGGACGAGAAAAAACCTTAAACATTTTCATTGATTGATTGATTGATGCAGTTTCATATTTAGCAAACAGTGGATTAATTTCATCGGGAGAAATACTAGTTTCCTCTAAAAACTTAATAAATAGCGCTGTTTGCTGAATTTTGATGTGAACAGCCTCTAATCTAAACTTATCAGCCAAACCAATATTATATGATTTTTCAGTTAATCTAATATCGGCATTATCTTGTCGTAAAAGTGTTCTAAATTCAGCACGTGAGGTAAACATTCTATAAGGTTCTTCCGTTCCCTTTGTGATTAAGTCATCAATCAATACTCCAATGTAAGCTTCGTTTCTTTGCAAAACAAATGGAGCCTCATCCTTAATCTTTAGGTGCGCATTTATACCAGCCATGAGTCCTTGGGCAGCTGCCTCTTCATAACCAGTAGTTCCATTTACCTGACCGGCAAAAAATAAATTCTCAACAATTTTTGATTCAAGAGAATGTTTTAATTGTGTAGGTGGAAAATAATCGTATTCAATAGCATATCCAAATCTCAATATTTTTACATTTTCAAATCCAGGAACACTTCTTAAAGCTAAATCTTGAACATCTTCTGGAAGTGATGTTGAAAATCCATTTACATAATATTCTATAGTATCCCAACCTTCTGGTTCTACAAATATCTGATGACGTTCTTTATCGGCAAAACGATTTATTTTATCTTCTACAGAAGGACAATAACGAGGTCCCACACTCATAATGGTTCCATTGAAAAGTGGACTTCTGGAAAATCCTGTTCTTAATAAATTATGAACCTCTGTATTTGTATAAGTGATGTAACAAGGTTTTTGTAGGTGTAATGGTAAAGTTGAATCTGAATATGAAAACTTAGAAGGATGATCATCTCCGGGTTGCACTATCATTTTGGAAAAATCAAGAGATCTAGAATCTACTCGAGGTGGTGTTCCCGTTTTCATTCGATCGGTTTCAAATCCTAAAGCAATTAAATCTTCAGTAATACCGGTAGAAGCTTTATCTCCTGCCCTACCACCACTAAAACTTTTGGTGCCAATGTGTATTTTTCCATTTAAAAAAGTACCAGCAGTTATAATAACTGTTTTAGCATGAATTGGAAAACCCAAGGTAGTTTTGACTCCTTTTATAATATTATTTTCAATAATAAGAGAAATTACGGTATCTTGATATAAATCCAAATTATCAGTATGTTCCAATACACGACGCCACTCCTCAGAAAATTTCATTCTATCACTCTGGGCTCTTGGACTCCACATGGCGGGACCTTTAGACATATTGAGCATTTTGAATTGGATAGCAGTTTTATCGGTTACAATTGCACTCATGCCACCCAAAGCGTCAATTTCGCGTAAAATTTGTCCTTTTGCTATACCGCCCATAGCAGGGTTACAACTCATTTGAGCAACATTTTGTAAATTCATTGTAATCATTAGGGTATGAGAACCCATCTTAGCACTGGCAAATGCGGCTTCACATCCAGCATGACCAGCTCCAATTACAATAACATCATATATATCATTAAATAAACTCAATTGAAAAGTTTTAGTTTTTAGAAAAAATTTATGAATTGTTCCACGTGGAACGTGAATTCAAAGTAATGTTCCACGTGAAACATTAATTTAGAAAGTTCGCAAAGATAGATAATAATCTTCTTGTGAGCGCATTAATTTTTGTTCACCATTTGTCTTGTCCTTATAACCCAACAAATGAAGAATTCCGTGTATCATTACTCTATGTAATTCATCATGGAATTTTGTTTTAAAATACTTGGCATTATCCTTAACTTCATCAATTGAAATGTAGATTTCGCCATTGATCATAAGATTATCGGAATAATCAAAAGTGATAATATCTGTTGTATAATCGTGATTCAAATACCTTTTATTTATTTCCAAAATATAAGCATTGGAACAAAAAACAAAATTAATTTCACCCGGTATTTTACCCTTAATATTAATGGTGTTGTTAATCCAATTTCGAATGGGTTTTCTGTTGGAGAATATAAAATTAGTTTGAAAATTATAAGTTATTTTCATTGGGTAAAAAATCAATTTTTAAAATACTCAATAACCTTTTGATTGTAATTGGGTAAAAAAGGAATCGGATCACGATTGAGAAGTTCTTGTTGATTGAGTCTTTTAAAAAACTCCTCAACTTGCTTTGGTATAGTATTATTTTGGTCTTTGAAATTGGTTTGTGAAATTCTCTTCTCTTCAATACCTTGTTCATAAGCAGCGTTCTTGAGTTTTAGTAATTCTTGTTCCAAACGCATCATTTTTTGAAGCACTTCATTGGTAATACCTTTCTCTAGTAATAGTTTTTCCAATTGCTCCATTTGTTTTAAAGCACTATTTGCTTGGTTTTCTAGTCCTACGCCTTTTAAATCTGGCAATTGGTTTTCGAGCGCTTGTCTCAATTGTTCTTGCTGCTTATAAATCTCATACAACTCTTTACTCTGATCTTCTCCGTTGGATTGTTTTCCATTGGATGAATTACCTTCTCCTTCTTTTTTTCCTTTTTCCCCTTCCTTTTCACCCTCTTTATCACCACTTTTTTCTCCTTGTTTTTGCATTTGAGATTGCATATCTTTTTTAAGGTCACCTTGTTTTTGAATGATATCAGGCATTGAAAATGACTGACCTTCTCCTTTTCCCTTACCTTGTCCAAAAGCTGGAGGAGGATTCTGAAGATTGTCTAATAAACTACTTAATAAAGCTGCCAAATCATTCGCGGCAGTCATTACAAACTGTTGATTTGATTTCGTTTTAGCAATTTGAATATCGGAAAGTGATTCATTTGACTCGTTTAAATAAAAATGAGCATTGGCTACATATTCATTTACTTTGGGAGATAATTTGGCTTGTCTCATAGCTAAAGTATACAAACTATCGTCAATATGTTCAAAATACGTTTTGAGTTGATTTTGATTTTTAAGATTAACTGAAAGATTAGAAATACTCTGCTCAGATTGATTTAAACTATACATCAAATCCTCTTGTTTGTATGAAAAAGTTATCAAATTCTCAATAATTCGTCTAAGAGAAGCAATATCTTCTTCAATCATATCACCTTGCATTGCTTGCATTTGCATTTGAAAAGACTGAGACATTTGTTTCATCTTATTAGCAGCCGACTGTTGTTTGGGTTTAGCTTTACTTTGGTTTTTTTGTTCCAGTTGATCAGACGCTTGTTGCATGTCTTGTTTTACAGATTCCTGTTCGAGTTTTTGATCATCCATTTTAATGGGATCTTTTAATTCTGAATTTTGCTGCATCATCTCTTTAATCTGTTCGCTGATCTTATTAAATTCATCCTTTAATTCATCTTGTTTTGATTTAGAATTATCTGATTCTTCTTTTAATTTTTCTTGTTTATCTGCTAAGTTAGATAATTTTTCACTAACCTGTTGTAAAAGTTGTTCAACATAAAACCGTTTGGTTAACTCGAGAAGTTGTTCTAAACTTTTCTCTTTTTGTTTATTATTCGCATTCAATTTTTGAAGACGATCTAAAAGTTCTTCTTTACTTAACTTATCAACCAATTTTTCAAGCTCATCCAATAATTTTTTTTGTTCTTCTGATTGCTTAATTTCATCCAGCTTTTTTTGGATATCTTCTTTCTTTTCATTTAAATCTCTATTTTCTGTATTCTCTTGATTTTGTAGATTCTTTTTTAATTCGTCTGATTGGCGTTGCATCATTTCATCATACTGCTGTTGACGTTTTAATAATTGCTGAATTTGTTGTGTTTCATTAAATTTAACTTCAGATTTATTTTGAAGTTGCTTTTCAAACGATTCTAATTCCTTTTGATTTTTTTCTTGTTTATTTAATAACTGATTGATATCATTTATATTTTCCTCTTGATTTTGTAATAAGCGTTCATTAAACTCAACCTCAGTATCTTTATGATAAGAATAGATTTTCGATTTAGATGATTTATAGCCGTTTACTTTATCGTTGTCGAAAACTTCAAAATAAAACGAATAATCTACACCTTGTTCCAAATTTAAATGATGTGGAAAAACGTAATAAAAATCCTCAAGTGTAGTTTTTTTAACAGGAAAAAGGTAAACAAATTTTTGAATTGGTTGTTGTGTAGGATAATAGACAAGATTCAACTTGCTAATACCATAATCATCGGTAATTCTCCCAACAAAATGAGCTTCACCAAACTGTAAGCTATCAATATCAGATTCAATTTTAATTTCTGGAAAGGCATCTTTAACAACAGAAATTGCGAAAGAAAGATTTTCGTAGTTTTTAAGAATAGCATTAGAACTTGAAATTGTGTATTCAAAAGGATTGCGAACATCCTTACTCAATAAAAATTGATTATTTTTTGAATCAAATTTAAACGAATGTTCATTCAAAGAATCCTTTAGTTTTAACGAAGCTGTATTACTCGTTTTAATATGCCAGGTAACAATGGTACCTTCGGGTACATGAGCATTACCGGTATTTGAAATAACTTCATCTGATAAATTCAAATGAGAAGGATAGTGCAATTGTAAATTGATACTTTGAATTTGAGGAACGTTAATTAAATTAATTTTATAATCGGGTGAAACAACACTATTTGCTTCAAAATGAAATGTAGTTATTTCTCTAATATCATTAAATTGGTAAATAAAATTTTGAGCATCTAAACGTTGCAAAAAATAAGAATTCCCATCCAAAATAATAAAAACTTCTTCCGGAATAGATGTACCGCTGGTTTGCACTTGAAGCTTAATTGAACTGCCTTCAATGACATTTAAATCTTTATTGAGAATTATAAATTTGAACGGTGCGGGTTGAATGAATTCGGTTTGGTGATGAACCAAACGATTGTAGCTACCTGAAAAAATATAATTATAGCCACTTAAAAAAATTAATAGCCAAATCGATAATGGAATTAATAAATACTTAATATACTTTTTATTAGATTCAAAATTTATAGCAGATTGAAAAGAAAAAGGTTTGAGAGTATTCGCTTTTTGATCGATACTAGCTAAAACCAATTCAGAATCAGGATATGAATCATGTAACTGTAACATATTCAACAACTTATCATCTATATCAGGAAAATGTTTACCAATAATTCTAGAAGCTTGCTGTTCATTAATCCCATTCTTTAAACCAAATAATCTTAAAATAGGAATCAGTATAAACTTGTATATTAAACTAACTTCTACAAGAATAAATATCCAAAATAAAAAGGTACGATAAATGGGTTTAAGCCAAAGAAAATACTCAACAAAAAGAGTTAGAAAAAAATAGAGTAAACCAATGGTGGCAAATAATATGGCTCCTTTCAGAAGTTCATTGAGATAGAATTTCTGAGTAAACTTATGAATTTTAGACAGTATTAAGCTATAATTGGTCATTCTTATTTGAACCTAATATTGATCAGGTGTTAATCAGCAAAGTAACACAAATGAAATTTGTCATACAAATTAAAAAAGAAAAATCAGAACTTTTACAAAGTTATTATCTTTGCGACAAATTATTCAGTATATGTCACAAAGAGTTCGCGTGCGATTTGCACCTAGTCCTACAGGTCCATTACACATTGGTGGTGTAAGGACAGCCTTATATAACTACTTATTTGCAAAAAAACATGGTGGTGATTTTCTATTGAGAATAGAAGATACCGATCAAACCCGTTATGTAGCCAATGCAGAACAATATATCATTGATTCCTTAAATTGGGCAGGAATTCCTTATGATGAAGGATTGGGTAAAGAAGGTAAACATGCACCCTATAGACAAAGCGAACGAAAGGAAATATATAAAGAATATATTCAACAACTCATTGAGAATGGATGGGCCTATTATGCATTTGATAGTGCTGAAAAATTGGAATTACTCAGAAAAGAGTATGAAGTCTTGGGCAAAACTTTTAGTTATGGTTGGGAAAATAGAGAGCAATTAGAAAACTCGTTAGCCTTATCTAAGGATGAAGTTGAAAAAAGAATAGAAAATGGTGATAATTTTGTCATTCGATTTAAGATTCCAATAAATGAAACCCTGCACTTGACTGATATCATTCGTGGTGAAATGAAAATTGATACCAATACATTGGATGATAAAGTTTTATTTAAGAGTGATGGGATGCCAACTTATCATTTGGCTAATATTGTTGATGATCATTTGATGGAAATTACCCATGTAATCAGAGGAGAAGAATGGTTACCTTCTATGGCTTTGCACCAGTTGTTGTACAGAGCCTTTAACTGGCAAGCACCTCAATTTGCACATCTACCTCTACTCCTGAAACCTGAAGGACAAGGAAAACTAAGTAAAAGAGATGGTGATAAATTTGGTTTTCCTGTATTTCCTATGGAATTCAAAGATGAAAAAACAGGAGAAATCTCAAGAGGTTACAGAGAAGATGGATATTTCCCAGAGGCCTTTATCAATATGCTGGCTTTATTGGGATGGCATTCGGATAACGATCAAGAAATATTTAGTTTGGATGAATTAATCCAAGCGTTTTCATTGGAAAGAGTTAGTAAAAGTGGAGCCAAATTTGATGTTGCCAAAACCCAATGGTTCCAACAACAATATCTTCAAAAAAAATCAGATGAAGATTTGGTAAAAATGTTTGCAGCATTTATTGAAAAAAACAATATCAAAATTCCTGAATACATTCAAGACAAGTCTCATTTTATATTTAAATTAGTACAATTATTAAGAGAAAGAGCTGTATTTGTTTCTGATTTCTATAAAACAGGAAAATTCTTTTTTGAAACGCCAACTTTGTATGATGAAGCTGCAGTGAAAAAAGTTTGGCAAATTGATACAAAAGAAATCTTACAAAATTTAGAAGAACTTCTGGCATCCACTACTCTATTTGATGCTGTTGTTTTAGAGGAACAAATTAAAAATTGGATTACAGAAAAAGGTTATGGAATGGGTAAAGTTTTCCAACCGTTCCGATTGGCTTTGGTGGGCAATATGAGTGGACCACATGTATTTGATATTGCAGCGTTAATTGGCAAACAAGAAACGTTAAAGCGTTTGGTAAACATACAAAAAAAGCTGTCCTAAAGACAGCTTTTTTTATTTACTTCATAGGTTCTTCAACCTTTGTTATATAATATTTTGTATCTCCTAACCAAGGAAAAGTACCTATTCTTTCTTTATAAGTTAACTTAACTTTTTTTCCTTGTTTATCAATCAATTGTTGTATAATCTCTTTTTCTCCTGATTCTACTGAAAAAACAAATCGTTGAGATTCAGAAACACCTACACTGAGTTCGCCTTCCCAAGTTTTAAACACCCAACCTTTGTGACTAAATTTAACCAATTCGCCAGCTCTATAACCTTTGCTATATGAGACGTAATAAATTGTAACAAAATAAAGTAAAGTGATACCTATGATAACAAGCCCTACAATTGTGAAAAATTTTTTCATACATTTGATATTAACGATACAAATGTAATCATTTTTATAGATGTTGTAAAATTTCGTACCTTTGAGGGAAAAATTAACCCATTAAAACCTAAAAATATGACTGGAGTAACTATTTTTATTTTTGTACTTGTCTTAATCCTATTATCAGGATTATTCGTTGTAAAACAACAAACTTATGCTGTCGTAGAGCGTTTTGGAAAATTTGTCGGAGTTAGAGGTCCTGGATTACAAATTAAAATTCCGGTAATAGACCAAGTTTCTGGACGAGTCAGTGTCAGAATTCAACAATTGGATGTGGTAGTGGAAACCAAAACCAAAGATGATGTATTTGTACATTTAAAAATTTCCGTTCAATTTCAAATTCAGCAAACGCATGTGTACGATGCTTTTTACAAACTTCAAAATCCTCACGAACAAATCACAGCATTTATTTTTGACGTGGTTCGAGCTGAAGTTCCTAAAATGATTTTGGATGATGTTTTTGAAAAAAAAGATGAAATAGCATTGGCAATACAACGCGAATTGAAAGAAGCAATGCTAAATTATGGATACGATATCGTGAAAGCATTGGTAACAGACATTGATCCAGACGAAAAAGTGAAAATTGCGATGAATCGTATCAATGCGGCAGAACGTGAAAAAGTAGCGGCACAACACGAAGGAGATGCACAACGTATTTTGATCGTGGAACGTGCTAAAGCAGAAGCTGAAAGCAAAAGATTACAAGGAATGGGAATTGCAGATCAACGAAGAGAAATCGCTCGGGGATTGGTAGAAAGTGTTGAAGTATTAAATAAAGTTGGTATTAATTCGCAAGAAGCGTCAGCTCTAATTGTTGTTACACAACATTACGATACTTTACATCAAATAGGATCTAGTAGCAATTCTAACTTGATTTTAATGCCTAATTCGCCTAATGCTGGAAGTGAAATGTTAAATAACATGGTTGCATCTTTTACAGCTTCCAATCAAATTGGAGAAGCAATGAAAGAAGCTAAAAATAAAAATAAATAATTCTTAGAAATAGAAT
>JADZFW010000088.1 GCA_020854235.1 Flavobacteriaceae bacterium | reverse complement strand
CTATGTGGTTGATGTTTGGGTATGAAAAAATAATTATTGATAACGAAACAGTTGAGTTAATAAAATCCAATCGAATTATTACAAAAAAAAAGACAATAAAACTATCGGAAATAAAATCAATAAAAGTATCTGAAAAGATTTTTAATTCTAATAATTTAATTGATGTTATAAGAGAACGAATAAGAGAAAAAATTAGAGCATTTCCTTTTTGGATTCGAATGGGACAATTAAAATTTCAGTTACAATATAAAGAAATTACTTTTTTTAATGGGTTATCTTATTCAGAAATTCCAATAATGAAAGGTAAAATTGAAAAAGCAATCAAAGATGCTACTCAGCGACAGCTTAAAATCATGACGGGTAAGTGAGTTATATTAAGTTTAGAGTATATTTGCAATGAACGATCACAAAATTTAAAACTTGTGGAATAGGTTAAGTTGGGTCTACTGATAAAATATAAAAAATTATATTTCAATGATGTACATTTATTTTTATGCAATTAAGTATAAGGTTTTATAACTTTTTTTCAAATTATTCGTGTACTTATTACTTAATTTAACCGCAAAGTTCGCTGAGTTTCATCGCAAAGTTCGCTGAGTCCTTAAAAAAAAGAGTTGAAAAACTCATAAAATATTGAATTATACTAATATTATTTAACCTTTTGCGAACTTTGCGTAAACCTTTGCGAACTTTGCTGTAAAAAAAATAGTTTTTCAGCAGGCCCTAAGTACATTATTTATATTGACTTATGCTTCTTAACTGTGACTTGTCGCTTGTAATGAGCAGATTGTTTAGTCAGTTGGTAGCAGTTTAATTCACAAACTAGTTTTTTAAATGGTTTAAAATGAACAGCTATCGACCTTTTATACGGAGTATTGTTCAGCTTCCAAAAACATAAAAAATGATTTATTTCGACAACGCCGCTACCACACCCATGCTTCCTGAAGTTATTGAAACTGTTTATCAAAGCATGCTGTCCTGTTATGGAAATCCCTCTTCGACACATGCATTGGGTAGGGAAGCCAAAACAGCAGTAGAAACCGCTCGAAAAAGCATTGCCAATCAATTGCATGTTACGGCTCAAGAAATCGTGTTTACCTCGGGGGGGAGTGAAAGTGATAATTTGGTGTTGTACAACGCCGTGATGGAAATGGGGGTACAAACGATTGTAACTTCGGTATTGGAACACCATGCCATTCTTCATACTTTGGAGTATTTGAGTCACAGGTTTGGAACCCAAGTTTTGTACGTGAATTTGACGGAAGAAGGTTTTATAGATGTCCAACATTTAGAAACGCTATTACAAACCCATCCCGAGAAAAAATTGGTGAGTTTGATGATGGTCAACAATGAATTGGGGACTTTGTTGGATATGGAACAAGTGGGAACATTGTGTAGTGCTTACCAAACACTTTTTCTCTGTGATGCGGTGCAAGGGGTAGGACATTATGAGTTGGATTTGAAAAAAATCAAAGTCGATTTTCTCACCGCCAGTGCCCATAAGTTTCACGGGCCCAAAGGAGTTGGATTTCTCTACGTGAGAAAAGGAAATGCCATGCGTCCGCTTTTACATGGCGCTCCACAAGAACATGGATTGCGAGCCGGTACTGAAAATGTGCATAGTGTGGTAGGGATGGCAAAAGCTTTGGAATTGGCATATAAAAATCTCAATTCAGATAGCGAACATATTGCGCAAATCAAATCTCAAATGGCAGCAGGTTTAAAAGCCAACATTCCCAATATACAATTCAATGCCCAAAGTGATGATCTCATGCAGCACGCTTATCACATCCTCAATGTGCGTTTTCCGGAAAAAATAGAGCTGTTTTTATTCAAACTCGACTTAAAAGGCATTGCGGCTTCGGGAGGTAGTGCTTGTCAAAGCGGAAGTGATAAAGGTTCGCATGTTTTGAAAGCAATTCTGAACGAATCGGATGCTCAAAAAACTTCGGTTCGATTTTCATTTAGCAAGTTCAATACACTTGCGGAAGTAGAAAGTGCCGTAGCGATTATTCGGGGAATATTGAAATAGGGGTTTCTTTTTTTAGCTTTCAATAACTTTATAAGTTTCGTAATGTCCCGTAGGGACTTCCTCTCGGTCACGCTAACTTCAAGAATTCCTACAAGTCCCGTAGGGACTACCTCTCGGTCACGCTCAACTCTACCTACAAGTCCTGTAGGAACTTTCTCTAGGTCACGCTAACTTCAAGAATTCCTACAAGTCCCGTAGGGACTTCCTCTCGGTCTCCATCTATCATTCTAAAGGATCATGAAACAAATAACGAACATCATAATCAACTTCAAATTCATGCAATAATTCAACATGCTCTTCTTTAAAGGTCTTCTTATAATGATGATTTTCTTGATTCAGGATATAATTTATAACATATTTTATTTGCTTTTTACTGTAAGAAAAAGCAGCATATCCTTCTTGCCATTGAAATCTTTTTGCAGTAAACTTATTTTCATTGATCCACTTAGATGAAGATTGTTTCAACTCTTTCATCAGTTCGGAAATGGATTGAGTCGGTCGCATGCCGATGAGTATATGAATGTGATCAGGTATCCCATTTATTGCTAACATTTTATGACCGTACTTTTGAATAATTGTAGTCATATACTTGTATAATTCATTTTTCCAATCATTTTGAATCATGAATTTCCTGTATTTTACTACAAATACTATTTGAATGTGAATTTGAGTGTATGAGTTTGCCATAGCTTAACAGTTTATCGTCCTTAGGGGACATTTTGGAATTTTTTTTTTCTTAACCTAGAGAGAGTCCCTACGGGACATGTTGGAACCTCTGTTTTTTCTTAACCTAGAGAGAGTCCCTACGGGACATGTTGGAACCTCTGTTTTTTCGTAACCTAGAGAGAGTCCCTACGGGACATGTTGGAACCTCTGTTTTTTCTTAACCTGGAGAGAGTCCCTACGGGACATGTTGGAACCTCTGTTTTTTTGTAACCTAGAGAGAGTCCCTACGGGACATGTTGGAACCTCTGTTTTTTCGTAACCTAGAGAGAGTCCCTACGGGACATGTTGGAACTTCTGTGTATTCATAAACTAGAGAGAGTCCCTACGGGACATGATTATATTTTCAATAAGATTTAACTGATGAATAAACAAGTTTAATTACAAACACAACTTTATTTATAAAGTAATATTAATTTCCACAACATGATAAAGCTAAAATCAATAGAAAATTTTCATCAAACTTTTTCAAATTAATTATCTTTTTCAACAAACAAAATCACACCCCGAAAATACAAATAATTTCCGAAAGTATTGAAAACCTCAAACAAAAAAAACTCCAACCTTTCGATTGGAGTTTGTTACTATGATATTTTCTAATTAATTAGAAAGCATGCTTTTTTGTTGTTGAATTGGAGCAGCTGCATTAGGATCGGTAATGTTACCTTTGATTCTCAATACAATTTGCTCTGGATTTCCATTAGTAAATACAGTGATGGATTTACTGAATCTGCCAACTCCCATATTGTATTTTACTGAAATTTCTCCCGATTGACCTGGCATGATTTGTTCTTTTGGATAACTTGGAACAGTACAACCACATGATGATTTTACATTGGAAATCAATAAAGGTGATTTTCCTGTGTTTTTAAATTTGAAAACTCTCACCCCATCATCTGTACCTTTAACTAAATCTCCATAATCGATGGTTTCGTTTTCAACAGTCATAACGGCTGCATTAGGATCTACTTGTTTGGCTGTATCTGGTGTAGCTAAGGCACCATTTTCTTGAGCAAAAGCGAAAGTTGCAAATAACAATACAACACTTAGTGTAAAAATTTTTTTCATTGTATAATGTTTTAATTAATTAATAATTTTGAAACAAAAGTAATATATTATTTGATATACAAAAACTAATCTTATAATTTTAATATTATTTTTATAATTGTACTTTTGCACGCTGATTGTTTCAAAAACTATACCAAAATGCCTATACCAGACAAATATATTCCAAACGAGGTTGAAAATAAGTGGTACGCCTACTGGATGCAACATGAATATTTCTATTCGGTTCCCAATGAAAAGAAACCTTATACCATAGTAATTCCGCCTCCAAATGTGACCGGAGTCTTACATATGGGACACATGCTCAACAATACCATTCAAGATGTATTGATTCGCCGAGCACGTCTGAAAGGATTCAACGCCTGTTGGGTTCCCGGAACAGACCACGCTTCTATTGCGACCGAAGCCAAAGTAGTTGATAAATTGGCCAAAGAAGGTATCAAAAAATTGGACCTGACTCGTGAGGAGTTCTTGGTTCATGCTTGGGATTGGACAGAAAAACACGGAGGTATCATCTTGGAACAACTCAAAAAATTGGGAGCTTCCTGTGATTGGAGACGCACCAAATTTACCATGGACGAACAATTGAGTGAGTCTGTATTGGATGTGTTTGTGGATTTGTACCATCAAGGTTTGATCTACAGAGGTTACCGCATGGTCAATTGGGATCCCGAAGCCAAAACTACTTTGAGTGATGAAGAAGTGGATTATGTGGAAATGCAAGGCAAATTGTATTATTTGAATTATCAAATTGAAGGCAGTCAAGATTTCATCACCATTGCTACCACACGTCCTGAAACCATTTTGGGAGATACTGCAGTATGCGTAAATCCGCTCGATGCTAGATTTACCCATTTAAAAGGTAAAAAAGTAATTGTTCCTATTGCCAATCGTAGTATACCTATTATAGAAGATGCTTATGTGGATATGGAATTTGGAACCGGATGTTTGAAAATTACACCGGCTCATGATCCCAATGATAAAATCATAGGAGAAAAACACGGATTGGAAGTCATTGACATTTTCAATGATGATGCTACATTGAATGCCTATGGAATGCATTACAACGGCCAGGATAGGTTTGTCGTGCGTACCGAAATTGTAAAAGAACTACAAAGCAAAGGACATATTCACAAAATTGAAGATTATACCAATAAAGTAGGTATTTCAGAAAGAACCAAAGCGGTAATCGAACCCAAAGTGTCGGTTCAATGGTTTTTGAAAATGGACGAAATGGTCAAGCCGGCATTGGATGCGGTTATGGAAGGCGATATTCAGTTTTTCCCAAAACGATATGTCAATACCTACAAACATTGGTTGGACAATATCAAAGACTGGAATATTTCCCGTCAATTGTGGTGGGGACATCAAATTCCAGCTTATTTCTATGGTAATGGCGTTCAAGATTTTGTCGTTGCCAAAACCAAAGAAGAAGCTTTACCATTGGCGCAAGCTAAAACAGGTAAATCAGACTTACAATTAGAAGATTTAAAACAGGATAACGACGCTTTGGACACTTGGTTTTCCAGTTGGTTGTGGCCCATTTCAGTATTTGACGGCATTCGAGATCCCGAAAATAAAGACATTCAATATTACTATCCAACCAATGATTTGATTACCGGACCCGATATCATCTTCTTTTGGGTAGCCCGTATGATCTTTGCCGGATACAAATACCGCGAAGAAAAGCCCTTTCAAAATGTTTATTTTACAGGAATTGTAAGAGATCATTTGCGAAGAAAAATGTCTAAGCAACTTGGCAATTCACCCGATCCGCTGGATTTGATTGCGGCGCATGGTGCTGATGCCGTACGTTGTGGCATGTTGTTTTCATCGGCTGCCGGTAACGATTTGTTATTTGACGAAGAGTTGATTCAACAAGGAAAAGGATTTGCCAATAAAATATGGAATGGCTTCCGATTGGTCAAAGGTTGGGAAGTGGATACACAAGTTGCCCAACCCGAATCGGCTCGTATAGCCATTCAATGGTATGAAGCCAAGTTTCAGCAAACCCTAGCCGAGGTTGAAAAATCATTTGAAGGCTACCGATTGAGTGAAGCCCTGATGAGTATTTACAAACTTTTATGGGAAGATTTTTCTTCTTGGTATTTGGAAATGGTCAAACCTGCATTTGGTACCAAAATGGATTTGGCAACCCAACAAGCCAGTTTGAAATTCTTTGAAGACAATATGAAGGTTTTGCATCCATTTATGCCTTTTATTACAGAAGAAATCTGGCAAACGATGGAGGAACGCACACCTCAGCAAGCTTTGATTGTAGCACAATATCCCGAATTAAAGCCATTTGACGCAGCTATTACAGCTCATTTTGAAGTAGCCAAAGAGATTATTTCGGGCATTAGAACCATTAGAAAAGATAAAAATATTTCATTTAAAGAGGAAATTGAATTGTCGGTATTGAACAACGAACATTTTGTTACGGATTTTGATGCAGTGATTGTCAAAATGGGAAATGTATCCAAACACAATTACGTCGCCGAAAAAGTAGAACGAGCCAGCAGTTTCAGAGTACAATCCAATGAATATTTCATTCCGATGGGAAGTAATGTAGATTTTGAAGCCGAGAAAGCCAAACTGCAAGAAGAAATGACCTATTTGGAAGGCTTCCTAAAATCGGTAAGAGCCAAGTTGACCAACGAACGATTCATGTCATCGGCTCCCGAAGCAGTAGTAGAGGCAGAGCGTAAGAAAGAAGCCGATGCTTTGGCAAAAATGGAAACAATTAAAAATAGTTTGGGGTAATATACTCGGGGTACGACTCAAAGTCGTGCCCCGAGTATTCCATTAACGACTCAAAGTCGTGCCCCGAGTATTCCATTAACGACTCAAAGTCGTGCCCCGAATATTCTATTAACGACGCTAAGTCGCACCCCGAGTATTCCAATTTCACCATCAAATAAACACCTATGAACCAAACACTCTGGCAAAAAGTGGAAGCCTCCTCATTGGAATCTTCATTCAGTGAATATGGTATGACCCTTCGATTGGCTCAAGAAAACTTCTGGACCGAAGATTTTACCGAAAAAGCTATTTTGGAATATAAAAAGTTTATGTATTTGGCTGCAGTAGCCGATGCGATGGTTTCACCTTCATATATTGTAGATTTGGTTTGGCATACGCATTTGATTTTCACCCAATCATACACCTCTTTTTGCGAAGTTTTGGGAAAACGCATCGAACATATTCCATCGACACACAGGCGGGATGAGTTTGAAAAATTTCAACAAGCCAAAACCCGTACACAGAAACTATACAACGAACACTTTGGACCACAACCGGACATTTTCTGGGAATACGATGACATACACAAGCCCTTGTTATTGGACAAATCACCCTACAAATTAAAGTCTGTTCTCATTGCATTAATTGCAGCGCTACCGGTATTGATGGTGCTGTTTTCATTTTTGTTATATGATGTTTATGCCCAAATCAACAATCCGTTTTTCCTCTTTGCTTATTTGGGATTAATTGGGTTGGGTTTTATTTTGGTGAGAACCTACAACAAAATACAAATAGAGCAACTGATTCAAAAATGGCCCAAAGACAACTTTTTATTCCACCTGAATGCTTCCGAACTGCTGTATTTAAAAACTGGGAAAGTGGAACATTTGGTTCATGAAAAAGTGAATGAATTGATTAAAGACCAAAAGATTTTAATTCAAAATACAAACAAATTAAGTTGGAATCCTTCAGCCGAGATTCAAGATGCCAAAGCTTACATCATCCACAGCAACATGCCGGAAGATGACGCTATCTATTATGGTGAAATATTGAAGAAATCAGTGACAAAGCCGGTTTTTCAAAACACTGCTCATGCCATGGATGAAGTAGAAAAATATTTTAGTAAATCGGCTTTATATTCCAATATGTATATTTTGAATTACAGTGTCATGGTTTTGATATTGCTATTGGGCATTACCCGATGGATAGTAGGGATTTTGAGAGAAAGACCTGCCGTTTATATTGGGACGATTGTCATCGTGTTGACCGTTATTTTATGGAGTCATTTGGCAGGTATCAAAACCCGGTTGGGCAAGCAACTGTTAGCTTATTATAAAAGTAAAATCATCCCCAATCAAATAACTCAAACTGAAAATTGGGATTATTTCTTACTCGGAAATACAGCCTTATCTGCATCGTTTATTCCCATGATGCAAAACACCGAAAAAAACAAAAACACCACTTCCGATTCCAGCAGCGGTTCATGTGGTTCCTCTTGCGGCAGCTCTTGTGGCAGTTCCTGTGGCAGTTCTTGTGGTGGATGTGGAGGAGATTGAGTTTGTTAAAGGTGAGATTCAGTTCTTGAGCCGTACGATAATTATTAGTAAACCCCGAAGGTTTTTGAAACCTTCGGGGTTTTTATGTTTAATAAAACAGATTTACTGCGATTCCTTGACCTGTCTATACGTGATTTTAAGACCAGAAAACGTATGCGGTAGGTTAGTTCCATGTACTTAAAAAAACCATTCCCTTTTGAGAAGTGGTTTTATTGTATTTATTAAACCACATGAGAGGACTTGTGCGACAGCTGAGCCTTTTATTTCCAATTCAGAGAACAAAAAAATCGTTTTTTACGTTCAAATTCTATTCCTTTAAATTCTGAAAGAAAGCAATTTAAATCATTTATTAGTAAACTCGAAATAATAATTTCTTCGTTTGATTTTAAAACAAGCCTTATATAATAATATTGTTCTAAACTATATAACGGTAATCCTCCAGTACTCATATTTGCTGATTTATATAAAATAATTTTTGTAATATCAGATTTTATAAAAATAATTTTCTGATTTTTTCTGATTATAATTATATTTTGATCGGATATTTCAATTTCACAACCATAATTTTTTGTAAAATATTCAAAATGTAAATAAATAGCAGGAACAATAGTTATAAGAAAAAATAAACTACCAATTATGATAAAGTCAGTATCAAAATTTAATATAAGAAAAATAAAAAAAAGTATCAAAGTAGCTAAAATTTTAGATTTCAATACATTTAAGTGATTTTTAATACTTAGTTTTAACCTCATTTTTTTATTGTTTTCCTGGATACCATCCATGATTTAATCCACATTTGAAATCTTGAGAAAATTTTACAGTTTTTCCTTTCATATACTTTAAAATCGCCACCGTACGAGTAAACTCAAATGGTTCTATTTTACTCAAATTATCAAAATTATTAAAAGTTTTTGCTAACATTAACCCAATGGCTATACTTTTAAAATCCAATCTTTTTTTGAATAGCATTTGACGGATAAAATTTATTTTTCTTTACAAATGTAGAACTTTTTTAATACCACACGAGAGGAGCTGGGCTGGGGTTTCTACTCAATCTTAAATGTAAATTCTTTATCATCATATTCGGTCAAAATGATATTTTTTTTCAACTTTGCTTTTAAAGCTTTTAATAATATATCTATATTTTCTTTTTTGGTAAATTGGCTTCCTTTAAGTGACATATGATTAATCTCTACATAAACCCAATATTTTCTGCTTTCTTGAATTAGTGAAGTATAGGCATCAATAAATTTTGACTCATCATTAACTTTTTCTGGTAGAGAGACAACAACATTACCTCCCATTTTATCCTCATAGTAATACATACTTATACTTTCACCTTTATCTATTTCTACAATGACATGAGGTGTAATATCGCTTTTTTCTTTAATAGTACAACTAAATATTGTTATTAATAGAAAAAATGAAATAGGTCTTCTAAAAAAATCTTTCATACTTTAATTATTTAGCTCCTTCTAATATCCAAATTGAAATTTGAAGTTTTGATTCAAATCTTTTTTCGATGTAATTATCTAAATCATTATCTCTATACCAACCAAAACAGTATAAACTTTGCTCAACTTTTTCTTTCAAAGATATTGTTCTTTGTTAGTTAAGTGTGCAAAGTTACAAACTTAGCACAGCAGGGGAATTTGACGGATAAAATTTATTTTTCTTTACAAATGTAGAACTTTTTTAATACCACACGAGAGGACACGTACAGAAGCTGGAAAACAATTTCCATTTCCTTTTAACAAAGTTAAAGCCCCTTCAGTGTCCTAAAGAGTAAACCCCGAAGGTTTTTGAAACCTTCGGGGTTTAAATCAAATTTACAAATCTGCAATCCCGAAACCTTTCACAACAAATTAGCACATTCACAAT
>JADZFW010000087.1 GCA_020854235.1 Flavobacteriaceae bacterium | reverse complement strand
ATCAAAGAACATCCAATTATTCAAAATATTTTGGATTGGAGACAATTGGTCAAATTGAAAAACACCTATGTAGAAACATTGCCGGAAACCGTCAATCAGCAAACAGGAAGAATTCATACCACTTTTTTGCAAGCAGTAGCTGCTACCGGCCGACTCAGCTCCAACGAACCCAATCTACAAAATATTCCCATCCGCACAGAAAGAGGAAGACAAGTACGGAAAGCATTTGTAGCCCGTAACGAAGATTATATCTTGTTGGACGCCGATTATTCTCAGATTGAATTGCGTATCATTGCGGCACTCAGTGGCGAACCCAACATGATTCAAGCCTTCAAAAACGGAGAAGACATTCACCGTTCTACTGCTTCCAAAGTGTATCATATTCCTTTAGATGAAGTGAACAAGGAGCAAAGAAGCAATGCCAAAACCGTGAATTTCGGAATCATTTATGGGGTTTCTGCTTTTGGATTGAGCCAGCAAACAGATATGAATCGTACAGAAGCCAAGGAATTGATAGATGCCTATTATGAAACCTATCCGATGTTGCGAAAGTACATAAATGAGCAAATACATTTGGCACGTGAGCGAGGATACGTTGAAACCGTTTTGGGAAGAAAAAGATATTTGAACAATATTAATTCGCAAAATGCTGTGGTAAGAAGTGCCGAAGAACGAAATGCCATCAATGCACCTATACAAGGTAGCGCAGCTGACATCATCAAATTGGCAATGATTCAAATACAACAACTTTTGGAAACGGGAAATTATAAATCTAAAATGCTACTCCAAGTACATGATGAGTTGGTTTTTGACATTTACAAACCCGAGTTAGAAGTTTTACAACCCTTAATCAAAACCACGATGGAAAATGCTTTTACTTTGGCAGTACCATTGGAAGTAGATATGGGAATTGGGATGAATTGGCTAGAAGCACATTAATTTAAAATACCAATAAACAAATTATAAATTACAATTGGGTATCGTGACAAATACAAAGTATTCAAAATGAAATGTGTTTTTGATTATGAAGTTGCAGAAATGAATCTTACTAGTTAAACCGCTTTTTCTTCAAATACAATCGTTTCTTTTCATAATCAATCACTGCTTTTCCTTTTTCTAGAATATCGGCTCCTATGATTCCTTCGACTTCTCTAACTCCGTGTTGGGACAATGCCATATTAACATGGCTTAAATCGATGAGTACCAAATGTAAACTTTTGAATCGCCATTTACCTATTTTCAAAGGTACATCTATAGCTGTTTGGGTTTCAATTTCAAGTGCACCAGCTCCTGCAGCTTTGGTTTCGGAATGTTGAGGTTGTAGTTTATAATGATCAGCTAAATGTAAACCTATACAAGTATTGGAAGCTCCTGTATCCAATATAAACCGACCTTTAATACCATTGATTTTAGCTTTTAATTCGAAGTGGTTTGTGGTGGTTTTTTTAAGTGAAATACTGTGGTATTTATTCTTTTTCAAATATTGATGTAAACTCATGTTTTGTTTTTTGTGATTCCCCAAAATTAAAAACTTTGCCTCAAGTTTTACCCCAAAACAAAGTTTTTCTATTAAAATAATTTAGGAGCCTATTTTTTCGGAAATTGAATGCTCCAAATACCTCTCAAATCGCCTTCTCTAAAACCAATGGCTTGATCTTTTGGATAGATGGATTTGATGATGGAATCATGGGCTTGCGTGAGCGATTCACCAAGAACACCGTGACAAACTGTACATTTTTGAACCAATTTAATAGGCATGTAAAACTGTACAGTGCCGTCTTCATTTTGCTCAACCACAGGCGATAATTCTTGTTTTTCTGTTTGCAACTTTTGAAATTGAGCTATGATTTCCTGTTCGCGAGTAGTAGGTACATTTTTCTCATTTCTCAGCAAATGAGAAGTGCGTTTGATACTTACTCCATTTTGTTGAGCCATTTCAGTAGTCAAACCATCGGCGTGAATATTACAAAAGGGAACTGCCTGAGCGACACCACCTTCTTTCATATTTTTACCTACTTCTGCCAACATGTTTTCAGCAGTTGCAGCCGCAATTTTTTTTCCACGTTCTAGATATTCTCCTTTATCGGCTTCTGAAAGTCCATTTTGACAAGACACAACCAATAAGGTTATACCCATTGCTGTAAGTAGATATTTAATATTTATCATATTTTTAGTTTTAAAATTTTTAGTGCTCAAAAATAAGCAGCTCAAAGATAAACAATGCAATAAAAGTTACAAAAAAAACCCGGCTTAATAACCGGGCTTTATATATCAAATACTCAATTTTATAATAAAGTACTCGGACATACATAATCCGATACTTTAAAAGCACCTGTGGCTTTGATGTCATCGATGCCTTGGGTCACATTGGTAATATTGTTGTATCCTTCTTTTTTCAGAATAGAACTGAAAATTCCGGAACGATTTCCACTGCGACAATAAGCGTAATAATGTTTTCCTTTATCTACTTGAGCAATGGAATTCCACCAATAATCCAACGGCGCATTAGTAGCTCCAATGATGTGTTCGCTTAAAAATTCACTTTCTCTGCGCACGTCCAAAAAGTCAATTTCTTGTTTGGATGCCAAAGCTGCCAATTCGTCCACACTTACATAAGGAATACTATCTACGGTTTTTCCAGCTGCTTTCCAAGCTTCAAATCCACCTTTCAAATAACCTACAATTTGGTCAAATCCTACACGAGCCAAACGATCGGCGGCTTCGAAATCCCGATTATTTGGGGTAACCAATACAATTTTAGTATTGACATCTCGCAAAATAGTTCCTACCCAAATAGCAAAACTACTGTCCATATCAATGTTGATAGATCCTGGTACGAAACCTTTTACAAATTCATCGGCTGTACGTGTATCTAGGATAACTAATCCAGGTGTTTCTTGTGAAACCAATTCAAATGCTGCAGCATCCAAAGCGTGATGTGCCGATTTTCTAACTTCATCGATACTTTCAACACCTTTGATATTACCGATAACCATGGCTGGAAAATAGGAAGGTGGTTCTTTTAATCCAGTCAAAAGTTCTTTGATAAATTCTTCCTCAGTTTGGTCGGCACGTAAAGCGTAATTGGTTTTCTTTTGGTTACCCAATGTGTCAAAAGTTTCACTACTCATGTTTTTACCACAAGGACTTCCGGCA
Organism: Flavobacteriaceae bacterium; assembly: GCA_020854235.1. GTDB lineage: Bacteria > Bacteroidota > Bacteroidia > Flavobacteriales > Flavobacteriaceae. Next base: position 894 of record JADZFW010000087.1, on the reverse strand, counting down.
CCGTGATTGGGATATACGATGACATCATCAGGTAAAGTCATGATTTTGGTTCGCAAAGAATGATAAAGCATGCGAGCCAATTTATCTTGAGTCAAATCGGCAATTACTTTTTGAGCCAAATCAGGACGACCTACGTCACCAATAAATAAGGTGTCGCCACTGAAAATGCAATGTTCTTTATGGTTTTCATCAAACAATAATAAAGTCATACTTTCAGTAGTGTGACCAGGAGTATGTAATACTTTTAATTCTAAATCACCTACTTTGAATATTTCTCCGTCGGTAGCGATATGTGAATCGTATCCTGTTTGCATGGTTGTAGGACCAATCACGATTTTACCTCCGGTTGCTCTTGCCAAATCTTGATGTCCGGCCATAAAATCGGCGTGAAAGTGAGTCAAAAAGATGTATTTGATTTGAGCTTTGTCATCGGCAGCTCTTTTCAAATAATCTTCAATATCTCTGATGGGGTCAATCACAACAGCCTCGCCATTGCTTTCGATGTAATAAGCCGCCTCGGCTAAACATCCGGTGTAAATTTGTTCGACTTTCATTTGATAAATAAATTTTTTAAATTAATAATATATTGTTAATCAGTACTTTTAAAATCTTTCAGGTGGCTAATATATTGGTTAGAAATCAACTTTGTGTGATGTAGATTACATTTCCAAATTATTTTTTTAATTTTCCGCAAACGGTTTCGTAATGCGTCCGAATAAGTCATTATCCTTTGGCTTGTGAAACAAAATTTTGGAATTTCGGATCTGCTTGTGTTTCATTGAGACATTTTCCGTCAAAACAATCTACTGCTTCCTGAATACTCATAAAAAAATGGTCACATCCAATCCGATCGGTGAATCCGGATTGAGCCAACTTATCTCTTACAGGACCCTT
>JADZFW010000086.1 GCA_020854235.1 Flavobacteriaceae bacterium | reverse complement strand
TTAGTTAGTTTTAGTCGTCTGTTTAATCCAAATTAAAGCATTTTTTTGATCTTGGTCTAATTGATTTCTCAGTGCTTCTATACTTTCAAATTTGAATTCATCCCGAAGTCGGTGTAATACTTTGACTCTTAATTTTTGATAATACAAATCTTGATTAAGGTCAAATAAATGCACTTCGATGGTTTCTGTTTTACCATCAACGGTTGGCCGATTGCCAATATTCATCATGCCGTAATAAGCGTGTTCATCAATATTTGTTTGCACTACATAAACACCTTTTTTGGGTATGATTTTATTGGAGTAATCCAATATAATATTGGCTGTATTGTAGCCAATTTTCCTACCCAATTGATTGCCTTGTACAACTTTTCCAAAAAGACAAAACGGATAACCTAAATAGGGATTTACAGCCTCAAAATTTCCATTTTCAATATTTTGTCGGATCAGAGTTGAGCTGATTAAGACATTTTCTTTGTACAAAGGCGGTACTTGTATGACTTCAAAACCAAATTCATTTCCCAATTGTTGCAGCAATTCAAAATTACCTTCCTTATTTTTCCCAAAACTATGGTCATGTCCGACGATTAGTATTTTGATATGCAATTCATTGAGTAAAACATTGATGACAAAATCACGAGCAGTTTGTTCGGAAAAGGCTTTGGTAAATTCCTGTACATATATAGATTCCACTCCATTTACACGGATGAGTTGAACTCTTTCTTCAATGGAATTGATTAATTTAAGTGGTTTTTCGGGAGTCAAAACATGTGAAGGATGCGGAAAAAAAGTAACGATGATGGGTTTTAAATTCTTTTGATTGGCAATATCGAGTAAATATCGAATGATTTGCTGATGTCCTAAGTGTACACCATCAAAAGTCCCTAAAGCTACTATGGAAGGATGAATTTCGTTCAAGGTTGAGATTTTGATTTCAAGTGACAAAAGTACATTAAAATGTAAGAATTTTTACCCTTAAGGATTTGAAAAAACTCAATTTTGAACTATGAAATTTTTTAAATGAGAATACCAAAGTGCTAAATAAAAAAAAGCGTCATCAAAACTGATCACGCTTTTTGTACCTTGGGTGGGAATCGAACCCACACGCTATTGCTAGCACTGGATTTTGAGTCCAGCGCGTCTACCAATTCCGCCACCAAGGCATTTTTTGAATTGGACGACAAAAGTAAAAAATATTTTTCGAATAAAATAGGAAACAATGATTTTTCTAAAAATAAATTTTAAAATTCTCTTTTTGAATTAAAATTGGAACCCCCAATTATGCTTTGATTCGTTTAATCAAATGAGGAGCAATGAGTATTTTTTTTTGTATAGTTCTAGATATATGTTTTTTTAAGACGACAAGACTATAAGACTTCAGGACTATAAGACTAATATTATTTTGAAAGCTATTGGGACTTAATAATCAATGAACGAATTATTTAATCTTTTCTAAATGATATACACAAAATGTTTCAAATTTTGATGTGATAAAGTTCAGATTGTTCACTACTTTTTTGTAATTTTGCAAAAACCAACACATAACATTCCATTATGCAAAACGAACTTTCACCCAAAGTATTTGCTTGTTCACAAAGCGAAGTTTTAGCTAAAAATATTGCCAGTAAATATGGAGTCGAGATGGGGAAAGTCAATTTGCAGAAGTTTAGTGATGGAGAATTCCAACCTGCATTTGAAGAATCGGTTAGAGGAAGAAGGGTATTTATTATTGGCTCCACTTTTCCTCCGTCAGACAATTTGATGGAAATGTTATTGATGCTCGATGCTGCCAAAAGAGCTTCTGCGCGCCATGTAACTGCAGTAATGCCTTATTTTGGTTGGGCTCGTCAGGATAGAAAAGATAAACCCAGAGTAGCCATTGGCGCTAAAATGGTTGCCAATTTGTTACAAAGTGCCGGAGCAACTCGTATCATGACCATGGATTTACACGCCGATCAGATTCAAGGGTTTTTTGAAAAACCGGTAGACCACTTGTATGCTTCTACCATTTTTGTTCCTTATATTCAATCCTTAAATTTGGAAAACTTGGTTATCGCTTCACCTGATATGGGTGGATCCAAAAGAGCACATGCATATTCTAAATTTTTGAATTGTGATATGGTTATTTGCTACAAACAACGAGAAAAAGCCAATGAAGTAGGCGATATGGAGCTCATAGGAAATGTGGAAGGAAAGCATGTTGTTTTGGTTGATGATATGATAGACACTGCAGGTACAATTACCAAAGCAGCCGATATGATGATGCAAAAAGGAGCCAAAAGTGTGAGAGCTATGGCTACACATCCTATTTTATCGGGTAAAGCACATGAACGCATCAATGAATCGGCTTTATTGGAAGTGTTGGTCACTGATACAATTCCTTTAAAAGTTGCAAATGATAAAATAAAAGTTGTATCTTGCGCCCCTTTATTTGCACAAATAATGCACAATGTTCAAAGCAATGAATCAACGAGTTGGCAATTTTTGATGTAAAATATTTAGTAGAAATAAGAAGTAGATTTGAAATAATATTAGCTTTTCAAATCCAATAAAAGTTTATAACGCCAATATTAATTTTAATAAAATGTTGGATACAAGTAGGAGGCGTTGCTTGTAAACTGACACAACAAACAAACTTATTAATGAAATCAATTTCAATCAAAGGATCGAAAAGAGAAAGCGTAGGCAAGAAGGATAGTAAAGCGCTACGTAATGCTGAAAAGGTCCCTTGCGTATTATACGGAGGGAAAGAACCCATTCATTTTTCAGTAGATGAAATGTTATTTAAACCATTGGTTTACACTCCCGAAGTGCATACGGTAGCCATTGATTTAGGTAAAGACGGACAATTTGATGCAATTATGCAAGCGCAACAATTCCATCCGGTTTCCGACAAGTTAATTCACGTTGACTTTTATCAATTACATAGCGACAAACCGGTAACTTTGAGTATTCCGGTAAAATTGGAAGGTGCTCCACTTGGGGTAAGAGCAGGGGGAAATTTAAAAGTAACCAACAACCGTTTATCAGTTACTGCTTTACCTAAAAATTTACCTGATACAATTACAATCAATATTGAAAAATTGAAAATCGGGGAAAAAATATTGGTTGCCGACCTTAAAAATGATCAATACAAATTCAATCATCCTGATAACATCGTTATCTGCCAAGTAAGAATGGCTAGAGGTGCAGTTATGGCTGCAGCTACAGCCGATGAAGATGAAGACGAATAAAAGTTTCTCAAAAAAACTTCCGAATAGAATTTATTCGGAAGTTTTTTTTGATATTTAAAAATAGTTGTTATCTTTGCAACCCAATTCATAACGGTACCCTAGCTCAGTTGGTAGAGCAATGGACTGAAAATCCATGTGTCCCTGGTTCGATCCCTGGGGGTACCACTGAAAATCTCGATTTATATCGGGATTTTTTTTTGCCAATAAGTAATTTTCTTTCTTTATTTTAATTGATAATAAGTTATAATTGTGAATTGGGCAAGTTGTTATAAGTTAGTAGGGATTCAAAGTTTCATTGCTTGAAATTCAGCACAAATTACGAAAACGAAGTACTTTACAATCTTACAAATACAATTCTAATTTTCAATCCAATTTTTCAAGATTTGTAAACCATACTCAGTC